>JAIVHQ010000080.1:6137-12160 GCA_020200995.1 Flavobacteriales bacterium | reverse complement strand
GTTTTCAGCGAGTTTTGCCCTGATCACCGGTTTGGTAAGTGTTGCCTTTTCGGCACCAAGTTTATCCGACAAGAATCCGTAGACTGCATTGAAAATTTCTGCGTAGAAAGTTGTGCTGTCACCTTTGTCCATCGCCTTTTTGGCAGCAGCCAGTCTTTTCTTGGCCACGCTGTGGGCTTTTTTACGTCGGATGGTACGCACATCGCCCAGTATCGCATCGCGCTTTCTGTGAAAGAGGATGAACCCCGTGAGGAATAGCAGGGGGCCGACAGTCAATAGGTAGTATCCAAAACTTCTGAAAAATATGCTTCCGGCGGGCATGAGCATTTCAGGGTCGGTCACAATGTAGCGGATATCGCTGCGGAGAGATTCCACTCTGCTTCGCGCTATGCCACTGCGTTCACCTGTCGGTACGATGCCGTCCTCGCCGCGCACTTCCACTTTGAAGGGGCCGGCAGTTTGGGTCACGTATTCCTTCTTTGAAGGGCTAAAGTGGGTGAAGGCGAGCTCGGGAATTTCGTACTTGCCGGGATAGCGCGGAATGACCAGATATTCGTAAGTGCGGCTGCCGTTCATGCCACCGCCGCTAATCGAGATCCGATCTTTCAGCTCGGGATCGTACACCTCAAAGTCGTTTGGAAATTCGATGGGCGGCGCTTTGACGAGCTTGAGGTTGCCTTTGCCTTTCACATCGAGGGTGAGGTCGATGGCGTCATTGGCTTGTATTTCTGTTTGGCCGGCCCTTCCGGAAAAGGTGTATTCGCCCACCGCTCCGTTAAAGCTTTCGGGGGCGCCACCGGGGAGGGGTAGCACTTCGATGTTCTGCGCGTAGCTCTGCGCTGTGACCTTGGTTCCCGCATTGAAAAAGGAGCGGTTCACCTGCGCCGAAATTTTAAACGGGTCGATCTCGATGTTACCAGGCCGCTGCGGAAAGAGCAACTTTTGGCGCAGGATGGCTTTGCGGTAAGGTACCCGATCGATGTACTCGTAGCCGGGCTCCCACGAAGTTTGCCCCGACTTGATATCTTCCGACCAAAAACCGTTCAGGCTTGGAAAGCTCGTTTCGCCCAGGTCGATATTGTTGTACCTGCTCAAAAGCTCAAAAGTGATCACGATACCTTCGCCCTGATAAACTTTATTCTTGGACAACAGCATCCTCACGATGAGGTTTTTGTCGGCCGGAGGCTTTTGGCCGCGATTGGCATTGCTCCGGGAGCTTTGGGAACTTTGGGCGCTGCCTTTTACAACATTTATCTCGAGGGCCTCAGACTTGAGCAACTTGCTGTCCACCTTGGCCACGGCCGGACCGATGGTGTATTTTCCCTCCGCTTTTGCCCGCAGGGTATAGCTCAGGGTCATGTTCGACGTTTGGCGGCCGTTGATGATTTGAAAATTCGACGACTTCGAGGGGCCAAACACCACATTGAAGTCGGAGAAATTGGGCGGGGTAATGTCGCCGCGTCCGTTTTCAATGGTAAATTTCACATTGAAAGCGTCACCCACCGCTACATTTTGCTTATCGGTCACGGCGGTGAATACGGGATCCTGCGCAAGGGCCGGAAGGGCCAATGCGAACATCGCAATGCAAAGCATCAGGTATTTACCAGTCTTTTTCAATGTTCGATCTTGTGGCTTTGTGGCGCTTTTTATCTACTTGTTCCTGGAGGTCTTTTTCTCGTTGCATCATGGCCTCGAGCATTTTCTCAGCCTCTTCCTGCGTGAGTTGATCGGGTTGCTGCTGTTCTTGCTGATCCTGGTTCTGATCATTGTTTTGGTTGTCCTGGTTTTGCTCATCCTGCTCCTGCTGTTCACCGTCTTGGTCCTGGTCCTGATCCTGGTCTTGCTCCTGGTCTTGCTCCTGTTGCTGTTCCTCCTGTTTTTGTTTCAGGCTTTGGGCGTAAGCGAGGTTGTATCGCGCAGCCTCGTCTTTCGGGTCTATTCGCAGGGCTTCTTTATATGCTTTGATGCTTTCATCGATTTCTCCGCCGAGCAGGTGGGCATTGCCCTGGTTGAAGCGGGCTTTGTTTCTGTCTTCGTCCGTTTGTGAGAGTTTGGCGATGCTTTCAAAGTCTGATGCCGCCTTTTTGGTCATCGAAGCGGCTGCTTCGATTGCAGCTGTTCGGAGGCTGTCGTCTTCCATTTTGGCAGCCTCTGCTGCCATTTTTGCCGAACGGCGCACCATGGCGTTGGCCCTGTTAAACCGCGCCGCTGCCAGATCGCCGTCGCGCTCCAGGGCTGCATCGTAATCTTCCATCGCCTTGTCAAATGCGCTGTCGCGGTAAGCTTTATTGCCCTTATCGAGCTGTAGCTTCTCCATTTGCGCAGCTGAAATCAGCGGCAATGCAAGGGTGAAAAACAAGGCGATTGCTGTTTTCATTTTATTCAAAAATATTGAGGCGCTTGGCCATTCTGCTTTTTCGCTCAGTGATGATGACTTCGGCCAGCAAACACAGCAAAGCGAGTACCAAAAATATCTGAAAGCGGTCTTCGTATTCGGCGTAGCTCACAGTGCCCATGTCGGTTTTTTCCAATTCGTTCAGCTCGTCCAGCAGGGTGTTTAAACCCACTTCGGCCGCCGAAGCTTTCACATATGTACCACCGCCGGCAGTGGCAATTTGTTTAAGCATGTCTTCATTTAGCCGGGTGATCACTGTGTTGTCGTCTCGGTCTTTTCTGAAACCGGATTTACTGCCGTTTACAACATCCGGTATGGGGCTACCCTGCGTCGACCCGATTCCGATGGTATGAACCACCACTTCACGGCTCCTGGCAGATTCGGCGGCGCCTACGGCATCGTCTTCATGGTTTTCGCCATCGCTGATCACGATGATGGCCTTTCGGGCGGGACTTGAAAAATCGAAGCTCGCCAGGCTTTTCTCGATCGCCGCGCCAATGGCAGTACCCTGGGTGGGCACCACGTCGGGCTTCACTGAGTTCAAAAAGAGTTTGGCCGCACCATAATCGTTGGTGATGGGCAGCTGCACGTAAGCCTCTCCGGCAAAAACCACAATGCCCACACGGTCGCCGCGCAACCTGCCGATGAAGCGCTCAATGGCCCGCCGGGCCAGGGTCATCCTGTCAGGGCGAAGGTCTTCAGCCAGCATGCTGTTCGACACGTCGACAGCGATCATCACTTCGATGCCTTCCACCTTGGCCTCCGTCATTTTTGACCCCAATTGCGGATTTACCAATGCGATTACAACGAAGGCTGCCGCCAGTCTCCAAAGGATGTATTTTGCCGTGCTGTTGATGCTCGATACATCTGCGACGAGGTAGCCGAGGAGCCCTGCTTCCGCGAATTTGTCAAAGCGGCGGTTTTTCGACCAGGTCATCATGATGAAGATGAATAACATCGCCGGGCCCACTGCGAAGAACCACATCATTTTTGGTTTTTCAAACCTGAGGCCGGGCACCACATTTTTTACCCAAAGTAGCACGACAGCCACGGCCACCCAAAAAATGAGTTCGATGATTGCAGCAGCTGCAACCATCCCTCCGAGCTTGTATTTGTAATTTTTTTCTCTCATGGCAAGGTTTGCATGATGAGTTGACGGTAGAGAAATTCGATGAGAAGAAGCGCAGCAGCAAAGGCCGCTATCCAGAAGAATTTTTCGGCGCGGCGGCTGTGTTCCGTCACATTTACGCGGGTTTTCTCCATCCGGTCTATTTCCTGAAAAATTGTTTGAAGCACACCTTCATCGGTGGCCCTGAAGTAGGCTGCATCGGTCAGGTCAGCAATTTCTTTGAGCAGCTCTTCGTCAATGCGCACATCCACCATCTCGTAACGATAAGAGCCGTCGGGGTAGATTGCTGTAGGTGACATCGCGCGGCCTATGGCGCCAACACCGATGGTGTACACGCGAATGCCATAGCTTTTGGCAATTTCTGCGGCGGTCATGGGGGAGATGGTGCCGCTGTTGTTTTCGCCGTCTGTCATCAGGATCACCACTTTGCTCTTGGCATCGCTTTCGCGGAGGCGGTTTACAGCCGTGGCCAGCCCCATTCCGATGGCCGTACCGTCTTTGATCATCCCCGTGCGCACATCCTTCAGCAGGTTGATTAGTACGTTGTGATCAGTGGTGAGCGGACACTGGGTGAATGCTTCGCCTTCGTAAACCACCAGGCCGATGCGGTCATTGGGGCGGCCGCGGATAAAGCGGGCAGCCACTTCTTTCGAGCTTTCCAGTCGGTCGGGCTTGAAATCCTTGGCCAACATGGAGGCCGAAATATCGGTGGATATCACAATGTCGATGCCTTCACTCGATACATTCTGCCACGACATCAGGCTCTGTGGTCGCGCCACTGCTGCGATCAGCAAAGCCAGGGCCACACTCCTCATCAGAAAGGGGAGGTGAATCTGCACTTCCGTAAAAATTGAGCCGTCCCGTCCGAACTGCCCAAGCGTGGAGAGCGGCACTTTCGGGTAGCGCCGCGTTACTGACCAAACGTGGTACAGCCCGTAAAACGGAATCAGCAGCAGGAGCCAAAAGACCTTTTCGTTTTGGTAAACGTACTTGTCCTTGAGCAAATACCAAACTACCACCGCTCCGATGGTGGCCAATGTGGCAAAGAATATCGATATTTTTCGCTGCTTGCTCATGCGTCGGGTTTGTCCTCCCCCTCTTCGTCATCTTCTATGCGCCCGGCAAAGCTGCGGTGTATGGTATTGACAAAATCTGTGGCGTCGGCCACCGCTTTGTCGTTCTCCGCCGGTTCGGGATTTTCTTTGGCAAATTTCACCATGTCCGACATGGTGAATACCCTCCTGAGCTTCGTCATGACTTCGGGTGCAATGTCGGATGTAAGTGCGCAGCGCATCGGTGATTTCGGTGTGGTGCTGCTTCACGCGGCCGCGGAGGTAGTTTTTCTCTCTGCCCGTTTGTTCAAGCGATTCCAAAGCAACGAGATGGGCAGGGCGCTTCTTCACCACAGGGGCAGGGGGAGGGAGGTTAGACTTGCGTTTTTGTGCGCGGACGAGAAAGAAAATGACAGCTGCGAGCACTGCCAACAGCGCAAGTCCGCCCGCGATGTAAGAGGCATAGGCCACCAGGTAGTCTTTCCAATCCACTTCGGTCTCGTAGATTTCGCGGATGTCGACAATGCCTTTGGTGGTGTCGATTTCTACCGTCTCCACACTGAGCAGAAAAGCTTCGGTGTTCACTTCTTCCCCGTCTATTTCAAAAGTAAACGGCGGAATGGCATAGTAACCCGTGTCAAAACTCGTGACATAGAGCTTTTGCTCAAGCCTGGTTTCTTTGACATCTTCGCCCGTGGCAAGGGTGTCGACATTGGTTTTTCGCACCACCTCCACGTTTTTCACCAGGGTGTCGCTCACGGTGGGAAACACTGCTTTAGGCGGATGCTCTTTCAGGTAAGGCACCGAGAGGCGTATGGTCACCTGCTCACCGATGCGAATTTCTTTGCGATCGGGCACGGCTTCGGCTTTTTGGGCCTTTGCCGGCAAGGCAATGACAAGCAATGCGACCGCTGCAACAATATGTAGGATTTTCACGCGCATCTCAGGTTCGGCTGCCGAATAGGTTTCTCAACGGGGTGATATACGATTCGTCGGTGGCCAGCTGGGCAAGGTCTACGCCGGCGCGTTTGCACGCCCGCGCCACATGTTCTTTTTGTTCTTGTCCCTTCATAGCGTAAGCTTCTCTCACAGAGCGTGAGTGGGTGTTTACCCAGCGCACTTCGCCCGTCTCGGGATCCTGAAATTGGACCAGTCCGATCCCCGGCATTTCCTGCTCGCGCTTGTCGTAAATGTGCAGGGCCACCAGGTCGTGCTTCTTGTTGGCGTGCTTGAGCGCATCTTCATACCCCTCTGTCAGGAAATCGCTGATCAGGAATGCAATACTCCGCTTTTTCACCACATTGTTCAGGTAGCGCACGGCTTCGGTAATGTCGGTTCCTTTGTTCTCGGTATTAAATTCCAACAGCTCGCGGATGATGCGCAGGATGTGCTGCTTTCCTTTCTTGGGCGGGATGAATTTCTCGACTTGTTCGCTGAAGAAGAGCAC
>JAIVHQ010000080.1:0-6124 GCA_020200995.1 Flavobacteriales bacterium | reverse complement strand
CGCACCTCGCTAAAGGCCATTCCTCGTCCCTTAAAGGCCGAATGGTATTCTCCCGAAAAAATCTGGTTGGAGAGGCCTTTGGTTTTGAGTTCTATGCGCCTTACTTTCTTGAGCAGTTCTGCCGTGTCAGTAGCCATTGTTTTTATGGAACTTCTACTGCGTTTAGTACTTTTTGGATCACATCTTCCACGCTCACATTCTCGGCTTCCGCTTCATAGGTCAGGCCGATGCGGTGGCGCATCACGTCGGGGCATACGGCGCGCACATCTTCGGGCACCACGAATCCGCGGTGGTTCATAAATGCGAAGGCTTTTGCGGCCAGGGCCATGCTGATACCGGCCCTCGGCGATGCTCCGAACCCGATCAGCTCTTTCAGCTCTTTCAATTTGTAGGCCTCAGGATCGCGTGTGGCGTAGACCAAATCGACGATGTATCGTTCGATTTTTTCATCCATGTACACTTCCTTCACCGTTTCGCGGGCCTGCATTACCTGGCTGGCGCTCACCACCGCTTTCGGCTTGGGGAAAGGATTTTTGGAGACGTTGTTTCGAATAATGATTTTTTCCTCATCGCGCGACGGGTAGGTCAGTACCACTTTGATCATAAACCGGTCTACCTGTGCTTCGGGCAGCGGGTAGGTTCCTTCCTGCTCGATGGGGTTCTGGGTGGCGAGCACCAGAAAGGGTTCGGGTAGCGAAAAGGTTTGTCCGCCGATGGTCACCTGCCGCTCCTGCATGGCTTCGAGCAGGGCGCTTTGCACCTTGGCCGGGGCGCGGTTGATCTCATCAGCCAGCACGAAATTGGCAAATATAGGGCCTTGCTTTACGCTGAAATCCTGCGTTTTGGGATTGTATATCATGGTCCCCACCACATCGGCGGGGAGTAGGTCGGGGGTGAATTGCAGCCTGCTGAAATCCACACTGATGCAGCTCGACAGGGCTTTAATGGCCAATGTTTTTGCCAGTCCCGGCACACCTTCAAGCAGGATGTGGCCGTTTGCCAGAAGGGCGATCAGCAGCTTGTCGACCATGTCGTGCTGTCCGATGATCACCTTTTCCATCTCGAGCTTGATCAGCTCAATGAATGCACTCTCTTCTTTGATCTTCGCATTGAGCGCCCTGATGTCACCCTCCGGTGATGTCGCTGCACCGGATGTGGACGAGGCAATGGGCTCTTGCCCGGTTTCTTCTGTACTCATTCGGAGTTTTTCTGAATTTGGTTGGCTGAAATGTAGTCCGTGCGCAGCTTTTCTGCGACACGCAAAAGTCACAATATTGATTGCCGAAAGACAACACTGCTCAGTTAAAATGTGTTAAGTATCGCAGTGCGTTTAATTTAGCTGTTTTTGGAATAGATGATTCAGGTCCAAAGCAAGGAAAAATATCCGAGTTATTGACAATTACCGTGCTGACAGTTGAAAACCTCTTTTGAACCCGAGCCCGCGAATCGCTACTTTCGTCAAAATCCTTTGATATGACTGTTCAAGAGGCCGTGGCTATGGTGCGGCAATTTCACGATGCCTTCGGGATTTCCAATGCGGAAGGGCCCAAAGGCGATATCGGCTTAGACGGCGCCCTGCTCCGCTACCGGCTCATGCGCGAAGAAAACGAGGAATACCTCGAAGCCGCCAAAAGCGGCGACCTTGTAGAAGTGGCAGATGCCCTCGGCGATATGCTCTACATCCTCTGTGGCACCATGCTAAAGCACGGACTGGAAGACAAGATTGAGGCGGTATTTCGCGAAATCCAGGACTCCAACATGAGCAAGCTCGATGAAAACGGGAAGCCCATCTACCGCGAAGACGGAAAAGTGATGAAGAGCGCCCTCTACCGCAAACCCGATATCGCACCCCTCCTTGAAAATTGACCTCAATAAGCAGCTCGATGCCGCCATGCACAGTTCGTTTGCCCTGCGCAAATTGAACTGGCTGCTATGGCTGGGCATACCTTTTAACCATCCCCACGGCATCCGCATCCATGAAGTGGAGGCCGATGCCGTGACCACGCGCATCGACCTGAAGCGGAAAAACACCAACCACATTCGCGGCATTCACGCCTGCGGGCTGGCTACCGCCGCCGAATTTTGCAGCGGCCTGGTATTGCTCCGCCGCCTCGACCCCCGCAAGTACCGGCTCATCATGCAGAAGATGACGGTGGAATACCACTACCAGGCCAAGAAGGACGCCCTGGCCCGCTACAGCCTGTCGGATGCGGACTTTGATGCCGGCATTTTAAGTAAGATGGAAAAAGAAGGGGTGGTGCTCTTCACTTGCGAAGTTCCCGTGCACGACATCGCCGGAAATCATCTTTGCACTGCTTACACCACCTGGCAGGTGAAGGGTTGGGACAAGGTGCGGACGAAGAAGTGATGAAGAGATGAATGTTTTGAAGACAGGGTCTTTCGGAAAAATCAGCCTGCGAAAAGCTCTTTTTTGAGGTGGGCCATTTTGACGGCGGCCACTGCCGCTTCCACGCCCTTGTTGCCGTGCTCACCACCCGATCGATCAAGCGCCTGCTGGCGATTATCGTCGGTGAGAACACAGAATATCACGGGGACTCCCGTTTTCACGCTGACGTCTTTCACACCTTGGGCCACGGCCTGACACACAAACTCGAAATGGCGCGTCTCGCCTTGAATTACCGATCCGATCGCGATTATCGCGTCGACCTGACCTGATTCAGCCATCCAAAGTGATCCTGCCGAGAGTTCAAAGCTGCCCGGCACCCTTTTGGAAATGACGTGATTTTCGGAAGCCCCGAGTTCGATCAATGTGTCGTGGGCACCCTTGAGAAGGTTGTCAGTGATTTTGGCATTCCACTCTGAAGTGACAATTCCGAATCTGTAGGGAGCTGCCGAGGGCGTAGTATTGCGCTCGTAATCAGATAGATTTTTTCCTGCAGTAGCCATGCGATCAGCCGCCTACGCGGGCAATGTAAGATTCGATGTTCTTGGCTTCGTTGCTCTCGCCGTACTTTTCTTTGATCTTGCGGTACTTGGCGAGCGCATCGTCAAAGTCGCCCCTGTCTTCATGCACGAGGGCAGCTTTCTTGAGATACACAGGTGCGGTGAGAGGATTGTCAGAGTGACTAATGGCCTTGTCGTAATATGAAATCGCTTTGGAAAGGTCGCCGAGCTCTACGTAGCAGTCGCCAATGGCACCGCGCGATACTGCTCCGAGCATTTCATCGCTCAGGTCTGCCTGATCGAGGTAATAGATGGCGCGTTCGTAGTCGCCACCTTCCATGTAAATGATGCCGGTGTAGTATGCAGCGAGCTCGCTCGCTTGGGTGCCGCTGTATTCGTCGGCGATGTATTCAAAACCGTAATATGATTCGTTGCCAACAAGCGCTTTTTCCAAAGAGTTTTAGAGTAGGCTGATTGGACATCTACAATGGTTTCTTCGTCTGCTTTTTTCTTCTTGGCCATAGTGGGGCATTTAGATTGAAGCGGCAAAAATAGACTTTTTATCCTTTTACTGCCCGAAGAATTGGTATTTTTGTGCCCTCTTTATGGTATTAGCCGATCTCAGCCTCATAAATTTTAAGAACTACAGTGAAGCCAGCCTCGATTTTGACAGCAATGTCAACATTTTCACGGGGCTGAACGGGCAGGGTAAAACCAATTTGCTCGATGCCATTCACTACCTCTCGACCTGTAAAAGCTATTTCAATCCCATCGATTCTCAGAACATCCACCACGGCGAGGACTTTTTCGTGGTGGAAGGCGTTTTTCAAAACGGCGAAGGGAGCGATAAAATCTATTGCGGCGTAAAGCGCGGGCAGAAAAAGGTGTTTCGGAAAAACAAGACCGACTACGAGCGGTTGGCTGAGCATGTGGGGCAGTTTCCCGCAGTGGTGATCTCGCCGTACGACAAAGACTTGATCAGCGAGGGCAGCGAAGTGCGCCGCCGGTTTACCGACAGCATCATCTCGCAATACAACCGCCGCTACCTCGACCACCTGATCGACTACAACAAAATCCTGAAGCAGCGCAACAGCCTGTTGAAGTACTTTTGGGAAAACCGCACCTTCGACGCTGACAATCTCGAGGTGTGGAGCATGCAACTGTGCGACCTTGCGGAGAAAATTTTTGCCGAAAGGCAGCAATTCATCGCCGAATTTACCCCCGTATTTCTCGCCCACTATAATGCCATCAGCGGTGGGGGCGAAGAGGTGGGGGTGCGCTACCGCAGCGACCTCGACGGCGGCGATTTTGCGGAAACGCTCGCCCAAAGCCTTGAAAAGGACCGACGCACCTCTTACACCAATGTGGGGATTCACAAAGACGACCTGCGCCTCACCATCGACGGACATCCCCTCAAAAAATTCGGATCCCAGGGACAGCAAAAAACTTTTTTGATCGCGCTCAAACTGGCCCAGTTCGATCTTGTGAAGCAGGCTACGGGACGAATGCCGGTGCTGCTGCTCGACGATATTTTCGACAAAATCGACGATGTGCGTGTGCAGCACTTGATGCACCTCGTAAATGATCATAACTTCGGGCAGATATTTATCACCGACACCCACGCCGGTCGGGTCCGCGAGATTTTCTCAGGTATCGCCCGCAGCGTGAAGGTGTTTGACGTCAAAAAAGGAGAAGTGCATGAAGCGCAAGGACAATGAGGAGCAGCTCGGCAGCGTGATCGATCGCCTGCTCAAGGCTTACGGACTCGAGGACGGCTACTACGCCGCCGCCGTCATCACCCACTGGGAAAACATGATGGGCCCCGCCGTGGCGCGCCGCACCAAAGAGGTAAAACTCGAAAACGGAAAGCTCACCATCTATATGGACTCTGCCTCATTGCGACAGGAACTCAGCTACGCGAAAGAGAAAATCGCCGCGCGCATCAATAAGGAAATCATGCCCGGCCTTGTCAAAGAGGTGGAAATGCGGTAGAGGCGGATGATTATCCGCCTGTACCGCATCTCCGCCTGATTATCCGCCTGTACAGTCGTATTGCTCCGCAGCGGCATTCGCCCGCTGCCCTGCAGGATCTGCGACCACTGCTGAAGCAGGGTCTTCGACCTGCGGAACTATCTTCTAAAGTAGCTTTTTAGAAAATTTCTTGTTTCCAATTTTCACGGTCTGACGTTGCTGTGTTTTCATCATTCTCTTTTTTCACAACACTGAATAAGCACATGTATTTATGCTCCGCAGTGGCATTCGCCCGCTGCCCTGCAGGATCTGCGACCTGCGGAACTATCTTCTCAAAATAGATTTTCAGGATACTCCTTGCTTCAAATCTTCACTAACCGAAGTTGCTGTGTTTTCATCATTCTCTTTCTTCGCCTCACTGAAAAAGCACATGTATTCCTCACACGAGGGACTGTCATGATAATTTACGCTTCAATATTCCGCAGGGCGAATGCCGCTGCGGAGCATCAAAGTTTATTGAATCACTATTCCCGGCCACTTGACTTTTTCTGAGTTAATTGGCACAAAAAAAAACGCGAACCCCTTTCGGAATTCGCGCTTCAAAAAAATATTGCCTAAAGATTTAATTAGCCAACGATCTCTCGCTCTGAAAAATGAAATCCCGATTCGATGGCGGCGTTATCGTCGCTGTCGGAACCGTGAACGGCGTTCTTGGCTTTGCTCTCAGCGTACTTCTTGCGAACGGTTCCTTCGGCAGCCTCGGCGGGGTCAGTGGCACCGATGAGGTTGCGGAAATCTGCAACAGCATTGTCTTTTTCGAGGATGGCAGCCACCACGGGTCCCGAAATCATGTAGTCAACCAGCTCGCCGAAGAAAGGGCGCTCTTTGTGAACGGCGTAGAAGGTCTCGGCATCCTTGCGCGAGAGGTGGGTGAATTTCATCGCTTTGATGGTGAATCCGGCATCGGTAATCATTGCCAAAATGTGTCCGATGTGGTTGGCTTCAACCGCATCGGGCTTGATCATTGTAAAAGTTCTGTTAGAGGCCATATCAAAAATGGAGTTTAATCGGTTTTTAAAAATCGGCGCAAAGGTAGTGTTTCTTGTCTCTGACGGCCACAGTTTGAGAAATCCTTTTTGAGCGTTTTGTGTTATTGGACCGGGAGTGTTGTTCAGACGCCTGCCCGCGGTGAAAGCACGACTTGGTCAGCTACTACTCCCGTGCGTCAGGTACAGCCACTATTCCACAG
>JAIVHQ010000282.1 GCA_020200995.1 Flavobacteriales bacterium | reverse complement strand
GTGTATCGAGATGCTATTACTCGGACATTTTGTTTCCATATGTTCTCGATACACCGCGCGAAAATGCGCGGCACTCGAACTGACGGGCTGCTGAGAACGAATTATTCATGGATAAAAAAATCCGTCACATCCTGTGCCGTGACGAAGGAGCGGTGTATCGAGATGCTATTACTCGGACATTTCGTTTCCATATGTTCTCGATACACCGCGCGAAAATGCGCGGCACTCGAACTGACGGGTTCCTAAGAACGAATTATTCATGGATAAAAGCAACCGTCACATCGAGTGCCGTGACGAAGGAGCGGTGTATCGAGATGCTATTACTCGAGAATTCCGTTTTCGTCGGTTCTCGATACACCGCGCGAAAATGCGCGGCACTCGAACTGACGGGCTGCTGAGAACGAATTATTTATGGATAAAAGCAACCGTCACATGGAGTGCCGTGACGAAGGAGCGGTATATGAGATGCTATGACTCGAAATTAAATCGCTTCTTCAACAGCTTCTGCCGGACTTTTGATCTTAGAAAGCGCCTGCTCCACATCCCATATCAGGTCGTCCACATTCTCAACACCTACGGAGAGGCGCACGAGTTTTCCTGTAATGTTCATAAGCCGCCTGTCTTCTTCAGACACGTCCACGTGAGTCATGGTGGCCGGGTGCTGAGCGAGGCTTTCAGTACTTCCCAAACTTACAGCTAGCTTTATAAGCTTCAGTGCGTTGAGGAAGGTAAACGCTTCCTTCTCTCCACCGACCACATCGAATGAGATCATGGCCCCGTTGGTATTACACTGCCTTTTCATCAAGGCGTCGAGGTCCTTGTCGTGGCGGCGCTGAATACCGGGAAAATATACCGTTTCCACAAGCGGGTGGGCGTGGAGAAATTCTGCAATTTTTTCCGCATTCACGGCTTGCTGATCCATCCTTACTTTGAGGGTTTCGAGGCTGCGCATAAGGAGCCATCCTGTGTAGGGGCTCGTCATATTGCCGAGGAAGGTGCGGAGGGTTTTGACCCGCGTCATCAATTCTTTCGAGCCGAGTACAGCCCCTGCAATCAGGTCACTGTGCCCGCCGATGTACTTCGTGGCAGAGTAGAGCACCAGATCAGCGCCGTGCTTGAGCGGGTGCTGCCACAGTGGCCCCATATAGGTGTTGTCGACGGCGGTGATTACTTTACGCTCATCAGTACTGTAGCTTTTCGCCAAATCAGCGATGGCCCGAAGGTCAATCATGGCATTGGTGGGATTGGCGGGCGTTTCGATGTGAATCAATCCGAGCTTGTGGGCTTTGCCTGAAGCATCAAGCCGTGCGCGAATCGCCTCCACGTCATCTATAGCGCTGAATTCCATCAGTTCGATGCCAAACCTGTCGAGTATATGCTTTGAAAAGTGGTCGGTACCTCCGTACACGGGTGAGCTCATGAGCAGCAGATCACCCGGGCTCAGGAATTCCAACATCACTGTGCTGATGGCCGACATGCCACTTTCGAAAACGGCTGCATCCTCGGCCTCATCCCAAAGACAAAGTCTGTTTTCAAGAATTTCAAGGTCAGGATTATTGATGCGGCTGTATATCAACCCCATTTCCTCGTTGGGGGCGGGCTTGCGGTGGCCGTAGGCCATTTCAAAAAATCGCTTTCCCTCTTCGGCTGATTCGAATTCGAATGTAGATGTTTGAAATATGGGGCACTTGATGGAGCCTACCGACAGTTCGGGTTTGTATCCGTGCGACATCATCAGGCTTTCGGGTTTCAACTTTTTCATAGAGGGTACTTTTTATTGGTACGTAAAAGTACAAAATGCTTAAATGCCCTCCCAATTAAAGAAAAGTTATGCAGTTTTTTCCGTGTCGTTAGAACAATAATCTTTTTTAATCCCTATTTTAGCGAAAAATCAGAATACTTTGCTGTATGGATCAAGTGGACAAACGCATCATCGCTCTGCTTTCGGAGAATGCGAAGCTCCGAATAAAGGAAATCGCCGGCGATCTCGGTATGAGTACCACCCCGGTCTTCGAGCGCATCAAGAAGCTCGAGCGACAAGGCATCATAGAGGGTTACCACGCAAAAATTAACCGAAAGAAGCTGGGAAAGGTGCTCCCCGCTATTTGCGCCATCTCACTTCAGGAGCACCGTTCGGCCTATCTTGAGACTTTTGAGCGGGAAATCGTAAAATTCGAAGAGGTCACCGAGTGCTTCCATGTGGCCGGACAATTTGACTACCTCGTCAAAATCAATACCGCCGATATGGATGAGTACCGCCGTTTTGTGACCCGGAAGCTGGCATCCCTGGATAACATTGCAAAAGTCCAAAGCAGTTTTATTATGACGGAGGTGAAGGTGTGAATACGAATTGCGAAATGCTTGATGAAAAGACTAATTCTTCATCTTCATCACCGCATATCGCTCTGATTGACCGCCTTGATGCACCACAAAGTGGTAGAGGCCGCCTGCCAGTCCTTCGGTGGAAATGATCTGACGCACTTGGGTGGCATCTGTGCCCGTACTCCCGCTAAGCACTTGCCTTCCCGTGGCGTCAAAGAGGGTGTAATGCGCTTCACCCTGACATGTTGTGGTGAGGTTGAAGGCAAACTGACCGGCGTGAGGGTTCGGATACACCGATACTTTAAAGCAGTCGTTGGTGCCTTGAGCGAAAAGCTCCGTTACGTCCTCAAGCACGTTTATTTTGATTTCTCCCAATCCGGCGCAAGACGCCCCGTATGTGTTTGTGATGGTGAGCAGCACGTATTTGGCGGTATCGCCTTCAAGGTCAGTAAGTGTCTCACCTTCGTAAATGCTCGTGCCGTCGGCGCGGTTGAGGATGCATGTGCCGCGAGACTTCCACGCTTTTCCGTCCTTGCTGATATCAATTTTGATTTCGCGTGCACCCATGTCAAGCCATTGGGGCTCGTTGTAGTTCCAAGCGTGCATTTCGCCGAGGGAGTAGGTGTAGCCCAGGTCGTACATGATCCAATGTCCGCTTCCGCGCTCGGGGTTTGGGCTTTCGCGCATTTCACAGCTCACCCAGCCCTCATTCCACGAAGTGTTGTGGCGATCAGGGTAGCACTGTGCAGTGGCATAAATAGTTGCCAGACAACTGATGGCGGATAGAATAACTCTCATAACTATGATTGCGGGTTCATGAATCCGATGGGGTAGCTCTCCGAGCCGGGATTGTAGAAATTGGTCAAATCGGGGAAGATTTCAGGCAAGTCGCCCGGTGAAACTCCGTACCATAGCGCGAGTTCGGCCATGTACTCAGCAGCACTCGTGGTGGGGATGAGTACACCGCGTTCCAGCATCAGATCGCCGTTCATGGAGAGGTCGGGGTAGTTTCCGAAAATTTTCCCGCCGTCTACAGCACCGCCCATCACCATGGCATTTCCGCCCCAGGCGTGATCGGAACCATTGCCGTTTGAGGTCAAGGTGCGACCAAAATCAGAGACGGTGAAGGTGGTCACGTTTTCGAATATGCCCATTTGCTCAAGGGCTTGTTGAAATTCGCCGAGGGCTGCGCTCAGTTCAGGCAGTTTTTCTTCCTGCGAAAGCAGCACATCGTCGTGGTGGTCCCATCCTCCGAAATTCACAAAAAACGTCTGTTGGCTCACTCCGAGTCGATCGCGGGCAGCTATCACGCGTGCAATTGTTCTAAATCGTTGCGAAAGCGGCGTGTCGGAAAATACGGCATCAAAGGATGGCGATGATTCCAGTGCCTCTTCCATTTTGATGCCTCCCTCAATTCCGCCTTTGAGGGTGTTCACATAAGTTTTTTCAAAAACATCGGCATAGTCGCGCTCCATCATACCCCTGATAGCGGCAGTGCGCTGAGGGTGGTAGTGGTGGTTGCGATCGTAGGCGTTTATCCCGAAGCGTTCGTTGGGGTCAATGGCATATTCTGTGGTCGTCATGCCCTGCTGAAACTGATTGGTTCCGTTCAGGGAAATATTCATACTCATTGCGGGATTCGTGTTGTGCTCGGCCATGAGGTCGGCGATACGGCCTCCCCAACCGTAGCGGCTTCTTTCGCCCGGACGCCCCGTTTGCCAGTGTTTTATTTGGTCTGAATGGGAAAAAAGTCCCACAGGAAGTTTTTTCTCATTGGCCAGGTATTCGTTTTTTGTAACGGGTTCTACAAGGCTGCCCACATTGGCCAGAAAGCTGAGTTTGCCCGCGTCAAACAGCGACTTCACTTCGCCCATGGCCGGGTGTACGCCGTATTGTTCCCCGCCCATGCCGGGGTGCTGAATTGGCAATATACTGCTTTGGGGTATGGCGATGCCGCCGCGTGTGGTGTGGTAAGAGCCGTAAGCCGAATCACTGCGGGGGATGAGCATATTGTGCGAATCTGCGCCGCCGGAGAGCAGCAGGCATACCATTGCTTTGTAGTTTTCGCTGCTGCCCTCACGGGTTTTGTCGAGTGCCGCTGCGGCGATGGCCTTCATGCTGATCAAGGACGAAAACAAGGTGGTGAGCCCCATAGCTGCACATCCTGTGGTGGAGATAAATTTTCTGCGGCTTATGCCGCCGCTCTTTGGTTTGTTGGTCATCGAAATGCGTTATTTCAAAATGTTGTAATCCGGACTTATCATGATGAGGAAAACCGCCAAATCAAGCCGGTCCTTGGCGATGTCGGCTGAGGAGTTGGGGGTGTAGTCAGTGAGTGCCTCTCGTATGATATTCCGCGTTTCTTCGCTTAATCGCCCGTGGGTCAATAGCACATCAAACTTGTTGATCAGAAGCTCGGGGTCGACCGTTGTCTCCGTGTAGCTCTCGTACGCAATGGCGCGGGGCGCGTTGAGTAAGGGAGAATCGAATAGACGGTCTCTACGTGTGTCGTTGTCAATTTCATTTGCAAAGGCAATGGATGTGAGGGAGTTATGTATTTCAAATTCGGGAGCCTCCAAGGACTGCTCGCCCAATGGGCCATTGGGACGGTGGTCAGGGAGGTAAAAATTGAATACACTCGGCGACATATAGGGCGCATGG
>JAIVHQ010000006.1 GCA_020200995.1 Flavobacteriales bacterium | reverse complement strand
GCGGTACATCGCATCGGGGCTTTACAAACCGGACCGGGCGGTGTTTTGGGCGGGCTCCTTCCCTCCTGACCTCGAGCCCGTTGATGCTAAGGAATCGTTTAAAAACCTGCCGGTGTACACCTGCGTGGGGAACAGCGACCCCTTCGTGAATGACGACAACCGCCATAGAAACGACGCCTTCTACACCGCTGCTGGGATCGCTCCCACCCACCTCGATTTTGAGGGAAAGCACGATATTCCGGGTGAGGCGTTGAGCGAGTTAATCAAGTTGTTTTAATGTCTGTCCTTGTTGTACAATTCCAGTAGAGTGTCGCAATTCGCGTCACTCAGAGTGTCCAAAATTTGCATTTACAGAAAGGATATGACAGATTCAAAAACGTCCGGATAAAGATTCACTTCGCTCTTTTCAAAAAGGCCGGAGGCCGAAGTTAGCGTCACTCGCCGGAGGCGGAGCGACGGCATAGCGCACACATTTTGAACAATTTAAAAAATCTGTCATTGGTAAGAAGGCAACGAAGCCCAGCGCAGTTGACGACTGAAGAGTCTCCCTTTTCCTTGAATTCAATAGCTCGATTGGCTCAATCCTTTTTTGTCCTCCGAAAAAAGGGAGATTCTTCCTCAGGCAGAGCCTTCGTCTGAATGACGTGGGGATGAAACGATCTACTAATTCACCTCTATCATTACAATCATTCACCTGATTAACAGTACTCATCAGTAAATTCTAAAAATTAACAACTAAACTATTAGTTGTTTAACTATATTTTTAGTTACATTTGTTTCATGACAGAATTGACAAAAGCCGAAGAGCAGCTCATGCTCATCCTCTGGGAGCGCGAGAAGGGATTTGTAAAAGATCTTCTGGAAGCATATCCCGAGCCGAAGCCGGCCTACAACACCGTTTCGACCATCGTCCGCATTTTGGAAAGCAAAGGATTTGTGGGGTACCGCCCTTTCGGAAAAAGCCATGAGTACTACCCTTTGGTGAGCAAGGACGAGTACCGGTCGTTTAGCACAGAGAAATTGATGGAAGGCTATTTCAGCGGATCACCTTCGCGGCTTTTGTCCTTTTTCATCGAAAATAAAGATCTCGATGCGAGCGCTCTCGATGAAATGCTCAGACTTATTAAAGAATCCAAATCCTGAAGCCATGCACAACTTCCCTGTTTACCTCATTGAGACGTATGTATACCTCGGTATTTTTGCCCTGACTTTTGCACTGCTGCATAAAAAGCTATCGAATGCTGTCGCGAATCGCTACATCATTTTGGCTTCGATGGGCCTGGCAATTACGCTGCCCCTCCTGCCCTTTTCGTTTTCTGCGGGAGAGACTGCATCGGGCAGCGCGATCTATGATGTCGTGCTCTCACCGGTGGTTGTAGGCGCTTCGACCGTTGTGGATCAATCACCGATGGCAGCAAACGGTACGCATTGGTCGATTTATATGTACTCGGCGGGGGTGTCGATTTTCATGCTCATACTCCTGTACCGCATAGGGAACACCCTGCGCATCATTGCACGGTCGAAACGCACCCGGATGCAAAACCTCACCTTGTGCGAAGTAGATCAGCCCAATATAGCTTCGAGTTTTTTCCATTGGGTAATCATCTCAAAGTCATGTCGTACGTCCCACCGCAATTGGATCATCCAACACGAGTCGGCACACGCCAAGGGCCTGCACAGCCTCGATTTGATTTTTGGCGAATTGGTGTGCGCATTGTGCTGGCTCCATCCGGGAGCGTGGTTTTTGCGCCGGGTGATGAAGGAGAACCACGAGTACCTCGCCGATGCAGCGACCCTCGCAGACAGTAATGACAAGCACAGTTATTGCGAGGTGCTGCTCGCCGAAGCGATGGGCACCGACAGGCTGGTGCTGCAACACCCCTTTGCCGGAAAGGCCGCCATTCAAAAGCGTATTGAACGCCTGACGCCTGGGGCAAAAAAGGCTTCATACCGACCCTATTTCATGCTTATTCCCGCCTTGGCATTGGCCGTTGTCATTCACGGATGCACCGAAGAGGTGGAAGAACCTTCAAGCGCAGTCAAAGAAAAACAGGGCATTGAAGAACTTCACAATAGGATTATTGAAATGAAGGAAAACGGCAATGTGTATATCTACACTGCCGGGAATGAAACGGATACGGACGGGCAAAACGTGGATACCGAAGAGATGCTAAAGCTCATTGACCAAATTTTCGAAAGTGAAGATTTCAATCTGGCACCGGGTTTCGATCGAGAAGAAGTGATCAAAGATATTCGCGAATCAATTCGCACGGGCGAAATGAAGTTAAATCTGCCGAAGCAAACCTTCCGAAGTGTAGAAAAAGACAAGGACGGTGTTTACACTTCCGTTGAGCAAATGCCCGAATTTCCCGGAGGCCCCGACGCCATGACAAAATATTTGCTGGACAAACTCAAGCACTCGGGAATCGAAAAAACCGACGGTGCGCAAGGCATGGTGGTGGTGTCCTACACCATATCAGCTCGGGGCTATGTGGAGGACATCAAAATTGCGGAGACCTCGGAGAATGTCGATCCGAGTTTAGAAGCAAAGGCATTGAGCATCGTCAGATCCATGCCGCGATGGACCCCGGGGAAGCAGGACGGCAAAAATGTGGCCGTTCGCTACACGCTGCCGATTATTTTCACGAAAAATTAAAATTCAAACCGTGAGCCGCCCGAGGGATTGAGGCAGCAACCGAATTTAACCGCGACCCAAATTTCATTGACGACAACCACAACATAGGCATCATGAACACATTCTTCATTTACCTCGCCGAAGCCAACCTCTACCTCCTGCTTTTTGCAGCGATGTACTACATCTGGTTGAGGCGCCAAAAAAACTTTAACGCCAACCGCGCGGTGATTCTGGGATCCCTGACCGTGCCCTTTTTGCTACCCCTCCTTCCCGCGGGCAGCTATCCCGAAGCCGCAGCGGAAATCTCCGGGATTTTTCAGGTCAACCTGCCGGCATTTGTGGTGGGATCCTCCGCGGAGTTCCGGACGGCAAGTTCGGGATCGGGGGTTTTCAGCCTCGTGCAAATCATCTACTTCGGAGGAGCATCGGTGACGGGCCTGCTGTTTTTGCGGCAGCTCTACCACACCCTGCGGAGGGCAGCATCGGGCCGAACATCGCACGAGGGGATCACAGAAGTGACTTTGGAGGACGATGCACGTCCGGCGAGTTTTTTCAATGTGCTGTTCATGCCGAAGAACGTCAATGCCGAAAATGCGCCATTCATCCGCGCACACGAACTCGTCCACATCCGGGAATGGCACAGCCTTGATCTCATTCTTTCCGAGGTGGTTAAAATACTGTGCTGGTTCAATCCCGCGGCTTACTACCTGCGGCGGGCGGCGGAAACCAACCACGAATTTCGCGCCGATGCCTTGACGGCCGATGACGACAATCAAACCTACAGCAAAGTGCTGATAGGTGAAGCCCTCGGGGTGAATCACTCCCTGGTAGGCCACCATTTTAACAAATCAAACCTTTTAAAAATGAGAATCGAAATGCTCACCAAAAAGCAACGGGGCCGCAGCATACTCCGCTACGCCCTCCTGATTCCCTTCACCGCAGCGGCCATATTCATTCACGGTTGCGTGGAAAACGAAGCGGAAGCACCGGCACAATCTAAATCCGACTCCTCACCGACAGAAATGCAAGTGATGATGGTGGACGGTGTACCCCCCATCCCGCAGACGGGTGAGGACGGCATTTATACCATAGTCGAACAAATGCCGGAATATCCCGGCGGAGAAAGTGAATTGATGGCTTTCCTGGGCGAAAATATTAAGTACCCCGCAGGAGCGAAAGCCGATGGCGAAGAGGGCACGGTATTTATCACCTTCACCATCACCGCTGATGGTCTGGTGGAAAACCCCAAGGCTTTAGGCTCCGATAAAGGAAGGATTGATCAAAGGCTGGAAACCGAGGCATTAAAGGTGATAGGCTCTATGCCACAATGGACTCCGGGGCAACAGGACGGTAAAAATGTCGCCGTGCGCTACAACCTGCCTGTTCGATTCAAGCTCAAAGATTGAGCAAAACTTCTTAGCTACTTTGAACACCTCTCCTTCCATGGGTCTGAAATACATTTTTATCCTCACATTTTTGACCGGTGCGGCATCCGTTTGTGGCTCCGCGTATGCGCAGCACGTCGCACCATTTGCGCAAGGTGAAAAGGAGGGAATCGACATGGGTGCGTTAGAAGCGTCATACCCCCCGGCCTTGTCAAGCGGTAAAGACCGAGGTGTTTTTGACGGAAATTCAGACGCCTTCATCGAAGCCTACCACGACATGCTCAGGGAGTTTGGCACTTATCTGCGAAAAAACGGATTTGAATGGCCGGCGCCCACCAAGGAAATACACCGAATTTACTTCAATGAAAACGGGGGAGTAGACTACTTTCACTTTCAGTTAAAAGGGAACAATTGCAGCGCTGTGCGAAAAGAGCAATACCGGTCTATGCTCGACAAATTTGTTGCCCAATACCGATTTCCGCTGCCGGTCGACACGAAATTTTCTCAATGTGGCTCTGCACGGTTTGAGCCTTACGAAAAGTAAACGGGGTTTCAGCATTCGCGAAAAACAGTGCCAATCGCGGCCTGTGTGTCAATTTGCAGTTTTGTATCTTGCGGCCATGAAAAAACTTTTACCCATTTTGGCTGCTGTCATTTTAATGGCTGAACCCTGCAATGCACAGGAAGATACGGGCTTGCCCAAATACCTGACTCCCGAAGAGAAAGCTATGCTTTCCGAGTACAATTTTCCCCGAAACAGGGGAATAGAGACACCTCCCGAATTCGAAAACCTCCGCAACATGGCGGAATGGGAAGAAATTCAGGCGCTGACCATCAGTTGGAGAAGTTACAGACGAATACTGAAAGAAATAGCCCGCGCTGCAAAAGCAGAAACCAAGGTGATCATCTTTTGTGACAACGCCGCCGCAGTGGAAAGCTACCTCATGTCCACCCAGCCCGCACAACAATCCTGGCCAGCCGTACCCGCTTTTGACAACATGGAGAACATCGACCTGGTCGAAGCTCCCACCAACAGCGTTTGGATCAGAGATTACGGCGCCAATACCGTGTATGGAAACCGCGTGGACACCCTGGCCTTCGTAGACTGGATCTACAATAGGCCCCGACCGGCCGACGATGTGATTCCGACCGCGCTCGGCGACCACCTCGGGCACAACGTTTACACCACCACTGCGGCTCCTTACGACCTGGTGAACACAGGTGGGAATTTCATGAGCGACGGTCAGGGAACCGGTTTTGCCAGCGAGCTGATCCTCGAGGAAAATGAGCCCGGCAACCCCTACAATGTAACGGCCAAAACTGAAGAAGACATCGACGAAATCAAAGCCGATTTTCAGGGGCTCAGCAGGTTTATCAAAATGACGGAACTGCCCTTCGACATAATCAGCCACATCGACATGCACATGAAGTTGCTCGACGAGGAAACCCTTCTGGTAGGGGAGTATCCGCCCGGCGTCGCCGACGGCCCGCAGATGAATGCCAACATCGACTACGTCGTCAACAATTTCCTGTCCTATTTCGGTGAAGAATACAAAATAATCCGCGTACCCATGCCCGACAGTCCTAGCGGTTTGTGGCCCGACAGTTCGCCCACTTCGGGGTATTACCGGACCTACACCAACGGGGTTTTCGTCAACAAGACTTTTATCTATCCCTCGTATCGTCAAGAGTACGACACCACTGCAGCCCGCATTTATTCAGAAGCACTGCCTGGTTACACTTTGGTGCCCATCGATTGTGACAACCAGCCCGAGGTGATCATCGCCGCTGCGGGAGCCATCCACTGCATCACGCACAGCGTTGGAGTCAGTGACCCGCTACTCATTGTTCACCAAAAACTTCAGGACACTTTTGACAGCGAAAACGCCTATCAGGTAACTGCAGAGATTGAGCACCGCACGGGAATTGCACAGGCCACTTTGCACTACCGGATTTCAGGCGAGACCGAGTTCAGCGCAGCAGCCATGAGCGCCGCAGGCGAAACTGAGTGGACAGCACTGATTCCCGCCCAGGATCCCGAAACGGTCATAGAATACTACGTGGCGGCCGAGGCCAATTCGGGAAAAACGCAAGTGCGGCCAATTGTAGCACCCGAGGGCACCTGGTCATTTAAAGTGCTGGGCGATGTGACAAGCGTTTACGATATTGAGTCTTTCGAATTGGGCCCTGTATATCCCAACCCTGCCCGCGACATTGTGAGCATTCCCGTAATTGCGGAAGTGCCGCTTACCATTGACGTATTTATTACCGACATGACGGGCCGCATTGTAGCTCCCGTGTTCAATGGTGAAGTGCGCGGCGACCGCCGCCTTTCGGCAAATGTAGCGGGATTGGCAGCCGGCGTGTACCACGTGGTGGTGACTTCGGCGCAGGGGCGCACTGCTACGCCTCTCATGGTCATCAATTAGAATTCAAAGTTCCGCACCACGTCACTCAGAACGCAGCGAAGCGAAGTGAAGAGTCTCCAAAATATTAAAACGACTTAACTCATAAAAAGGGAGACTCTTCAGTCATCGGTTTCGCTGCGCTGCACTGATTCCTTCTGAGTGACGGGAATTGCAACCCCCTACTCCAATTAGTAAACAGTTCCATCCCCACGTCATTCAGAATGTAGCGCAGCGGAGTGAAGAATCTCCTTTTTTTCGGAGTCCAAAACATCATGTGTGGATAATACCTTGATTTACATAAGGGAGACTCTTCAGTCATTAGTTTCGCTGCGCTGCACTGACTCCTACCAATGACAGATTTTTTAAATTGAACAAAATGTGCGCGCTACGACGTCGCTCCGCCTCCCGCGAGTGATGCTAACTTCGGCCTCCGTCCTTACTAATTGCGGTGGCCTACAGATTCTAATTATGTTTGACTAAAAACATGAACTGAGAAGTACCAGCGTGGGCGAATGCCCACAACCACATTACTTCAATTTGACAAACTGCTACTATTTCCGCAGGGCAAATGCCCAGCGAAGCATCTTACGCAACTGTCATTTCCTTTCTGTAAATGCAAATTTTGGACACTCTGAGTGACGGGAATTGCAACCCCTTACTCCAATTAGTAAACAGTTCCATCCCCACGTCATTCAGAACGTAGCGCAGCGGAGTGAAGAATCTCCTTTTTTTTCGGAGTCCAAAACATCATGTGTGGATAATCCCTTGATTTCCAAAAGGGAGACTCTTCAGTCATCAGTTTCGCTGCGCTGCACTGACTCCTTCTGATTGACGGGGAGTTGTAACTTATTACTACAATTTTGAGTTTGGATGCCTTCCGGATTCCGAGCCTCAATCCAATCGAAAAGTGATGTCGTAGCGTTCCACACCTGAAATGCCGCCTACGGCTTGACCGTCGACAAAAATTACCCCGCCTTCGAGGCTGCTTTCGTAAAGTGTCTTTTCATCGTTTTCCGGAATGGGCAGAGCGAAAGGCTCCGATGATCCCGATTGAGAAAGTTGCAGGGCCTGGCCTGTGCTCAGTGAATAGACCAGCGAAATATTGGCTGATGACACGGGCAGAAAATCGGTGCGGGGACGAACGTGGGCCACCAGCACTGAATCGTTTTGCCAGCCCATGGCCATGATTTGCATGGCAGCGTCGGCATTCGGGAAATTCAGCACTTCGGTGAGTCCTTCCTTGTCTTGCTCAGTGATGATTTCACTGGTTTGAAAATCGAAGAACACCAGCGATCCCGTCCAGTTGCGCGCATCGCTATCGGAATTGTCAAAAGTAGCCGCAGCGACCACTTCGGCACCGGGTGATATGGACACAGCCGTCAAAGGTGCTGACGGATCGGCCATTGAAAGCACCAGCTCGCTGCGCACGGAACCACCCGGAATCGTTCCGACCTCTCCCCTTTTTAGGCTTCCCTCAACGTAATACACGAGAAAAGCATCTGCCTCGACAGGGCCTGGCTCAGGACCGTCATCATCATCGCTATTACAGGCCTGAATCAGGACTAGCACAGCCATGAAGCTCGCAACTCGCCAAAACAAAAATTTGAGTTTCTCCACGGGCATGAAGTTAAGAATTATGGGCGGGTGCTCAACGGGGTGATTGTTTATGGTCTGCAGAGCAAGGGGAGCGTGTATTGTCTACTCTTCTTCGTCGAGCCCGAGCTGCCTTGCGACCACTTCATAAAGTAAGATTTGACCTTCGAGGCGCTCCATATACTTTTTGGTCTCTTTCGTTTCCTTAATTTCTTCAGCCTTCTCCAACCACTCCTTTGCTTTTTTGGGGTTTCCGAGCATTTCTGCGGCCACTGCGAGGTTGAACCGAGACCGGTGTGCCACCTTTTGATCGGGATCATCGGTGAGTTCTGTCCATCCTTTGGCCGCTTTCTCCCAATCGCCATCGTATTCCAGCTCATTGGCGATGCGGTACATTTCAGAATTACCTGTTTGGTAATACATTCTGAAGTCCTCCATCCAAAAAGGCGCAATGCGTGAGAAGTAATCAACAGCAGCAATATTGGCGAGGTCCAGTGTACTCACTTCTCTGGGGTTGAGGCTCATTGCTTCCTCTTCGCTGTAGGTGATATTGCTGATGGTGTAAGTGTATGTCTCTTCATAATCGTCCAGAAACACCTTACCCACGTAGTCGTAAAAGCGCCACCTCATGGTGAGTGTGACCACGCTCCTCGCGGTAAATTCCGGCACCCGCACTAGATTTCCGCGGTCGTCGGTCACGGTAACCATTTCAAAATCGCCCCTCACGTCGAGCTGCATTTCAGCACCTTCAGCAATGATGAGTCCGTCCACAAGCTCCCAGAGACAAACGCTGTCGGCCTGGGCGGCGGTGAGCTCATTGCCTTTTTTCAATGTGCCGGCGTCTTTCTTAATGTCCCATTCAACGCGTGTAATATTGTAGCGGTGCATACTTTCATTTTCCGCTTCAATGGCATTGGCAATTTTCTTTGCCGTGCGGTCCACAATACCGGGGGCGTAGTCGATTACTTCACCTTCGCGGTATATCGGTGCAGTCTGTCCGGGACTCGCCGCCCTGTTAAGGTACCCGACCTTGTAGAGCTCAGCAGGAATGTAAACCTTTGACGGATAGATAAATTCAGCATAATAAAGGGAAGTCCCGCAGCCGGTGAGGAAAAGAACTGCAAGATAAGCTGCGAAAAGCCGTTTTCTAATCATCGTGCGAAAATACGAAATGTGTTGATTCGGTCATTCAATTCACTAATTTTGGCGTGCTAAGATGTACAAATCAATATGAAATTAACCCTTTTTTACAGCTTCTTGTTCATTTCAGCTCTAGCTTCTGTTTCTTGCGAAAAAGTGTGCGATGAACCCGATATCGATCGACTGAACGGGCTCAAATTTCAACTGCCCGTGGAGGGCCCTGATGGGTTTACAGAAGAAGAATTGGCCGACCTGATGTTCGTGCGCTACGTTCCTTTTAGCGAACCCCTTGTCGGCGATACCATTTTTGTAGATGGCAACAACCTCATCGAAGGTCCCGGAAGGTTTATCATCAACGACGATTTCCCGTTCACCAATACCAGCGCGCCCTACTTCGTGACCTACGACTACATGGTTGAAGGATTCACGGCAGCCTTTTTTGTACAGATTGAACGCATCGTACTTAAAGGAGAATACACGGGCGACTGCGATTACGTCAACGAGCAGAAAAGCTTTTTTCTCAACGGTGATTCTCTCGACCTTGGTGGACAGGAAGAATTTTACGAGCTGCCCCGATAAGTTACCGACATAGGGGCATCCCGCCCTTGCGTTTTTCGCAAGCCGCAGTTATGCTTACCTTTGCGGCGAAGAATTCCTTCCATCAACAAGTAAATCAATTCACAATGAAAGAAGTAGTAATAGTATCGGCTGTGCGCACACCAATCGGCAGCTTTAACGGAAGCCTGGCCGGTGTGAAAGCCACACAACTCGGAGCCACCGCCATCAAAGGAGCACTCGACAAAGCCGGAATAGATAAAAAACACGTTAATGAAGTCTTTATGGGCTGCGTATTGCAGGCAGGTCTTGGCCAGGCACCCGCAAGGCAAGCTGCCATGATGGCCGGCCTCGCAGATACAGTGCCTTGCACCACAGTCAACAAAGTATGTGCCTCCGGTATGAAGGCAGTCATGATGGCCGCTCAATCCATCGCAGCCGGCGATGCCGACGTAATTGTGGCCGGAGGCATGGAAAGCATGAGCCGCGTACCGCACTACCTGCCGGGATCGCGCACGGGAACCAAACTCGGCAATATGACCATGCTTGACGGCATGGTATTCGACGGCCTCACCGACGCCTACAACCAGGAGCACATGGGCAACTGCGGGGATCTCTGCGCCCGCGATTACAATTTTTCACGCGAAGAGCAAGACGCTTTTGCCATAGAATCTTATAAGCGCGCCGCAAAAGCTTGGGAGTCCGGAAAATTCGATGACGAAACCGTTGCCGTGGAAATTCCGCAGCGCAAGGGCGACCCGATTCTGATGAAAGAAGACGAGGAATATAAAAACATCATATTCGAAAAGGTGCCCAACCTGCGCCCTGTGTTTTCAAAAGACGGCACCGTGACGGCGGCCAATGCAAGCACCCTCAACGACGGAGCAGCTGCACTGGTGGTGATGAGCCGCGAGAAAGCAGATGAACTCGGCCTGAAGCCGATCGCCAAAATCAGAGGATATGCAGACGCCGCTCAAGCGCCTGAAAAATTTACGACTGCGCCTTCAAAAGCCATTCCCAAAGCGCTTGCAAAAGCCGGCCTCAGCACGGGCGACATCGACTTCTGGGAACTCAACGAGGCATTCGCTGTGGTCGGTTTGGCCAACATTAAGGAACTCGGACTCGACGCTTCAAAGGTCGATGTAAACGGCGGTGCCGTGGCACTGGGCCACCCCCTCGGAGCCAGCGGAGCCCGTATTCTGGTTACCTTGATTCACATCCTCGCGCAAAATGACGCGAAACTCGGCTGTGCCGGTATTTGCAACGGAGGCGGCGGAGCCTCAGCAATGGTTGTAGAGCGGATGTAAAGTTCGCTCACTGGCAAAATATTACCCCCGGAAGAACTGTATTGCACATGATCTTCCGGGGGTTTTTGTTTTCAAGCGAATGGTCTACGCAGTTATCGGGCCTTATCCCGGATTGGATTGCAAAAAACAACCAAAGGCAACATACGAATTACAAGCGCGCATATTAATTTTCTTTTTCGCGGCACAGGGAAGTTATTTCCGCGACTTAATCTAACCGTCCTCTTCTCGCTGTTGCTTTACTGAACTTGTAATGCACCGAAAGACCCGTAGCCTTCCAAATTATTTACCAATTACTAATTTTTCAGTGACCACCTTGCCTTCTGACCCCTCTATTTGAACCAGGTAAATGGCGGGATTGAGGTGCGTCAGCGCCAGTCGGTATTGATTAATTCCAACCACAGATTGCTCTCGGCTGCTATGCACGAGTTTCCCGACCAGGTCGTAAATCCGAATCACGATCACTTCGTTCACTCCTGAATTCAATCGCAAAAGCACATCGCCTTCGGTGGGATTTGGCTGCATCTCGAATTCGAATTGGTCGTCGCCCGCAAGGCGGCTTTCGCCTGCTCCTGCTGCTTCGAAGTTACTACCGGTTCCGGGCCAAAAGAAAAAGTCCCAGTCGCTCCAGGCACCTATTATGGTAGGGTTTCTTTGACATCCGCAACGAACGCGAACCCTGTAAAGGGTATTGGCAATCACCAATTCACTTGCAGGGATAAAGAATGATTCCATTTCGGGTTCAAGAATGGCATTGCTCATTAAATAACTACTGCCCACTACACCTCCTTGAATTTGACATCCAATGGATCCAAGCATCGGGTCCCAACTGACCTGGGCCCCGTTTGATTCAACTTCTAAGTTCAAACCTGTCACCGCGGGATAAGGTGTTTCGCAAGCCGGGATTTCAGGCTCAGGCTCTTCGGGAGCTTCGAGGCAGAAAATATGAGACTCGCCGGAGCCGTAATTTGCATTAGACGCCGTCATCGTTACGATTCCTTCACCCGTTTGATCATTTTCGATTTCGAAATCTCCGTTTTCACCGCAAAAGCTGTACGCGGCGCCGTTCATTCCATCACCAAAGCTGTCAAATATATTAAAGGTATAGCATCCGTAATCAAGACATTCAGACCACGTGTATGTCTGCTGATTTCCGTATGTCCCTGTGGAAATGCTTGCCACCTCATTGTTGTCACCATCCAGAATTTCCCAACTCACCTCGCCGCCCCAGCAATCGGTGGTGACGGTTAGAGTAACGTCACTGCAAGGAAAAACACAAGAGCCGTTTTCAATCGTGGCATCGGGATCATAGTTGTTAGCGCTAGGATCGGTGCAGCCCGCCACTTCGGAAGCGCAATCGGGCGTGGTGATGGTTTGCTCCGCTGATACACCCGCTGAGGTGGTGTAGTAAAAAGTGTATGTAGTGGCAGACGCAAGGCCTTCAACCGTAAAGTCTTCCTCATTGGAAAGCAACCCTCCTGCGGCTTGAATATCAGTGCAAATAGCCGGGTTGCCTCCGATGCTGTAACACACCTGTGAAGCAACGCAAATCGATCCGTCCAATTCAGCTCCCACAGTGACTGCCGCTTCTACATTGCCATTGTCGGGATTTAGAACACATTCAGTCGACAGGGTGATGCCCTCGGGTTCACAAGTCGGGGGCGGACCACAATCATCAAGGGCCAGGTTCAGGGCCTCGAATACATTGAGCCTGCCTCCCGTCACAGTTTGGGTCGACAATTGGGTTGTTTGATCTACTCCGTCAAAGATGTAACCCCTCACAGCATCTGCCGCTGCCTGCGGGTCAGCGAGGGCAAGTCCCGCAAGGGTCTCGCAGGGCGCCGAGTACACCAGTGCAATACCACCCGCGACACAGGGGCTAGCGAAAGAAGTTCCGCTTGTCGTGCTGTAACCCGAACTACCTGAGGGCAAATAGACCCCACCACCAGGGGCAGCCAAATCAATTGAATTTTGACCGTAACCCGAAAAGGTACGCAAATCATTGCTGTTGGTGGCCGTCACCGATACCATATAATCGCTTCCGCATCCCGTGGGCATGTCTCCCGCATTATCTACGTTGATATTGCTGTTGGATGTAGCGCCACAATTGAGAATTCCCTCCTCGCCGAGTACATCGTAAAAATTACACCAAACGGGATAATTAGATGGATCGGCATAATCAATTCCCCATGAGGCATTTGTTGCAACCACAAAAGCTCCCGAAGTGCCTTGGCTGTTGTTGTAATTGGTACGCATGGTGAGTGGATAGTCGTAGGCTGCAATCACATTCGACTCAGTGAGGACGCCCAGCTGCACTTGCATGAGCTTCACGTCCCAGTTTACACCTGCGCCCCCTGAAGCGTTGTTGCCTGCTGCACCGATCATACCTGATACGGCCGTTCCGTGACTGCCTGCCTGAATATTGTCTGAATTTGTGCCCGGGCGCCAGCCATTGTAGTCGTCAACGTAGCCGTTTCCGTCATCGTCGACCCCGTTGCCCGGAATTTCTTCTGTATTCACCCAGTGATTATCAATCAAATCATTGTGATTGTAATTGGATCCCGAGGGCTCTATGACACAAACTACAATCTCATCCCCGTTGGCCGTGCTACCGCCCGTGGTGATATCCCACGCCAGGTCACTGTCGATGTCGGCACCGTTGCTATTGATGTGGTGCCATTGCTGGCTCAAAAGAGGATCATTCGGAACCGTTGACCGCTCTTCTACATAGTGGTTGAACTGTGCGGCCAGAACGTATTTGTTTTGTCGGATGTTTCGCAAAATCAGTTCGCCGTCATTGCTGCCTTCATCAAATGTAAACAAGTGGACATTGGCATTTCCTGATAAAACCTCCGCGTGTCTCAATCCGGTATCGCCCATTCTGGTTTGACCGAAACTGCGCTCGATCACATCCGGCTTCACACCGCGTTCTAACATGATGATGTATTCTCCCTGAACATAGGGAGTCTCTTGGGCGCTTGTCGAAACAGCGGCAATCGAAAAAACGACAAATGACAGTATAAATCTCAGCATCTTCTTCTATTTTGTGGTTGTCCGTAAAGTCCGACGAATTGAGTTGACAAATTCTGTTCAGTGAACCTCTCGAATAACTTGCAATATACGTTAAATACGTTGGAGCACCAACCTTTTGAATGGCCTTAAGAGGGGTTGTTTAAACCGTCCCACCGTCAATTTTGATACACTGTTTTTAAAAAATAAGTGGCAGGATTTCAATAATACATCAAACTTACCGACCCAACAGGCTTTTACCTGGGTAAACAGAGCGACCTCGGTCATTCCTCGACAGAGCAGATGTGGGGTCAACACATTGAATTTGATCTTACGCAATTGTCGGAAAGTATCCGATATTGCGCAATGACGCCCATAGGAAATTCAACTTTTTTCACGTAAACAATCAGGCGAAGCATCCCTCAAGCCGGCAAATAACAAGCGCGGTGATTTTTAACGCGGGTTGTCCGCCGAACCCGGTCGACCCAACCCTCAGTTGAATTCAACCTCCCAAGGTCCCGAAAATCTCTGCCAGCCTTTTCTCCCGATATTCGAACACCGAATTAACCTTCTTTCCCACCTGAACACCGTGTGCAATTCGGCCCAAGAACCCTAAAGGCAGGGCATAGTACAAAATATCTCTCACCAGGGTCCCGCCCTCGACCTCCTCAAACTCGTGGATGTGGTGCCACATGGCAAAGGGCCCCGTGCGCTGCTCATCCACAAACCTGCGGCCGTGATCGACGTGGGTAATTTCAGTAACCCAGGTAAGCTTTAACAATGGCAGGGGAGAAACTTTGTGAACGATCAGCATGCCGGGATATACCGACGGAGAGTCTAAGGAATACACATTTTCAAATGCCATTTCGGCCGGGGTCAATTTGTCGAGGTTCAGCGGATTTGCAAAGAAATCCCACGCCTCAGCAAGTGAAATTGGAATGCGGTTGACGTCTTCGCGGCGGTACACTTTCATGGTTTGATATGGGTTTGGACAGGTAGAATGCGCAGAGCAAGCAAATTGTTCGGCGCGCGGAGTATCCCTTATGATTCACCGATTTCGGCCACGTGGTTATATAGCACGTCGCTGAGGGATTTTGATGCAGGGACAAGCGGCAGTCGGTGAGCGTTTCTGCAAATACTGAGGTGCCTGAGGACTTCTTTTACCCCTGCAGGATTGCCCTCCCGGAGAAGGTCAGAGATCAAAGGCAGCAGCCTGTAATGCGCGGCGCGGGCTTCGTCCCATTGCCCTTTTGCCGAAAGGCGCACCACATCTCCAAAGCGTTTGGGATAGGCATTGGCCACGACCG
>JAIVHQ010000281.1 GCA_020200995.1 Flavobacteriales bacterium | reverse complement strand
GTGATGTGCATCCGCATGGCACGCTCGGCGCGGGCGGCAGCTCCCGCTTTGCGGAGCTTCACTTGCATGAGTGCAGCTTCCGCTTGGTGCGATACGGGCATGTTGCGCGTGTAAAACAAGGTCACTTCATCGGTGGTGGTATTGTGCAAGCCAGCAATGAAGTAGGTTTCTGAAGGGATTTGAATCCCGGCATCGCTCAGTCCCGCGCGTACCTCGGGGTCGTTCAAAACTGCTGCAGCCACGCGGGCGTTCGCTTCTCCCGAGCGTCCGGCGCAAGCGCCGCAATCGAGGCCCGAAGCGTGTGGGTTGTTGACCGTTTGTGCACCATGACCTACCAGCAGAACCAAACGGGCGAATCCGTCTTTCATGGACATGCCTTTGAGTGCCCCCGTGGCCATTTGTATTTTGGTCTCGGTGGGTATGCCCGAAATGTCAATCCCCTTGTAGCCTTCTTCGCGTGTCGAGCTTTTATCACTCCTGAGTCGAAATGAATCGGCGAAGAGCTTTGGCAAATAGGCCAGCCCCAGCGGACTCACAAATCCGAAAGCCGACACAGCGCCCGACCTGAACGACTTCAGGGCATGGCTAAACGACCGGTCAGCTTTGCGCAATGAAGCGGCGGCTTCGTATTGTGCGTCGCTGCCGTACGCATCTTTTACGATATGCGAAGCGGGGAGGAGCACAGGGCAGTGGTCATCCGCTTTGTCGTGGCCTGTCGGCAAATATTTTACAGGAAATCCGAAAAAGCCGGCAAAACCGAGGGTTTCGATTTCGGGAGCGACCATTTCCACGTTGCGCCTGAACAGCTCTGAGCGCACATCGATGCAGAAAACGGCCTGCGCAGCGGGGGTTGTTTTTTCGGCAGTTTGCACTTTTTCCGCCGCTTCAAACTTTTGCGCCAGTTTTCTCCGTGCGGCAATATCGTAGGCTTCCTGCAGTACGAGCAGTTTTCGAAGGTGGTCGCTCGGAGACGGGTTGGCTGAAAGTTCTGCGGCATGGAGTTTGGCCGCATTCCAAGCCTGCTCGGTTTCTGACTTGTCCACGCAGCGAAACAGCGCGTATTCAAGGCTCAGCAGCGCGCACAAAAACTGTCGCAACTTTCCGTCATCACGGCCATAGAGCCGATTGTCCCAATCGAGGTAGGCGATGTAGGCCGACCATCCTCCGTGTCTTCGCAACAAGCGCCGCAGGTAGAGTTCCGTTGCTTCTTCGGGAATTTGGAGGGCTTCGAGCGCCGTCTTCGCGGCCTTCTCCGCATCCATCGGCAATTCGCTGATGGCCTGTCGAAATCCCTTCAGGCCCATCACTTCGGGCGTGCGGTCCACTGCAGCCTCCACGCGCCAGGCTTCGTAGAGCTCTCTATCGGTGTAGGCCGCTTTCCACTGCGCCTGCCCGCGGTCAAAATAGGATGACCCCCACGATGAAATTCGATCTCTAAAAAAATCATTCCAATTCCTGCTGCATGCATTTCCCGCTGCTTCCGCAAAACTCAATACCTCTGCCTCGGCGTTGTTCTGATCCTTTTCTCCGCTTAACGAAGCGGTAAAGGCTTTGGGATCCTTTTTTCCTGCGGTCTCGGAGGCATCCAGTGCCTGCGCGATATCCTCATGGGTTATCTCACCTTTTGCAATGGCATCGCGGTAGAAAGACATCGACATGGTGGTCGTGATTCCCCCCGTTTGTTCCAACTGTCGCGCAGCTGCGGCAAACGGCTGATCAGTGAGCCCGAGGTATGGATTTACGGCAACAAAGTTCTCCAGAGGCCAGAGCGGCGCAATTTTTCCGCAGGCCCTGTCGAGGGTTTCCGACAGCGGCTTTCCGTGGTGCATGGTGGTGTTTTGGTTCTGCATATTTTTCAGATTGGAGTGGTCTTATGGTCTGTGAGGGTTGATTATCAGCGTGCGGTTTGGGTGTTTCTTCGGCGCAAGGCGCCCACCAGTCGGTCGTAAATGGCGTTGGCATAAAAGCCGTTGCGCACATGGATGGCCAGGGTCTGCCACCTCGGGGATGCCGACAGTCCGGGTGCTGCCATCTGGATGATGACCGTGACCGCAAAGAGCAGCATGAGTACCACAACAAGCACCACAGCCGACGCGCCGGGAATGCTCACCTCCGGCACCTGTGTGCCGAGCAGCGCGCTCATTCCTGTTTCCAGGGAAAAAAAGGCTACCGCAACAGCTGCAGCGAGGAGGGCTGTTTTCACCATGTTTGAAATGCCCGTTCCGAATTGAGCGGCCCTGGACAGCAGCAGCGATACCCCCATGACAACCACGGCGCTCAGGGCAAAAAATGAGGGTGTTTCAGCCGGGCGAATGCCGAACAGATAGGCGAAGCCCGCGAAGATTCCGAAAGCAACCACCACGCTGCCCGCGAGGCGAAGCGGGTTTCGCTTTTTTTGCGGAAGCGATACACGTGCGGCTTTCAGCACATCAATGGCACTTCCCGACGAGAGGAAGGCGTGGGCCTTGTAGAATGAGTGTGCCACGAGGTGAAGCATGGCAGCGGCGTACACGCCCATGCCGCACATCAGCAGGCTGAAGCCCATGTGCGAAACGCTGGAATAACCCAAAGCGGTTTTTACAGACGTTTGCGTGAGGTAAATGATCGAGGCCAGCAGGGCAGTGATGCCGCCGAATACGATCAAAACCAGCGGAGTGTACTCGGATCCGTGTACGATAAATGCGAGGCGGGCCACAAGGAAAGGTCCGGCATTCAGCAGGCCGGCGTGCAGCAGGGCGGAAACCGGAGTGGGGGTCTCCATCACTTCTACCAGCCAGCCGTGGGTGGGGAAAAGGGCTGATTTGAGAATGGCCGCTGCAGCGATACAGAGCGCGGCAATCTCAATTTGCCAGGGAATGCCCGTTGTCACCAGTTCTGCCATTCCGTTGCTGATCACTTCCAAATCGCCTGTGCCGAAATGGCTGTACAGGAAGTACACCGCTGCCAGCAAGGCACCGTCGCTGAGCCGCGCTGCGATAAACTTTTTACGGGCGGCCAGTACGGCGCGTTTTCTTTCGGGGTAGAACGTCAGCAGCCTGTGAAGGGAGAAACTTGTCAATACCCAGGTGAACCAAAGCAGCGCGAGATTTCCCGAAAGGACCAATAGCTGCACACCCGCGATGGTGGCGGCCAGCCGGCCTGTAAACACCCCTTGGCGCTCGTCGCCGTCGAGGTAGTTGTAGCTGAAGCGCAAAACAATGAATGCGATCAGGTTGATCATTGAAAAGATCAGCACGCTCAGTGCGTCGAGGCGGAGTGAAAAGCCAAGGTTCGCATAAGTCAGCCCTTCGCTTAGCAGAGGACCGTGGTCTATGATCAGGTATGCGCACAACGCTGCCGATGCGATTCCCGCTATGCCTGCGACCTTGCTCAGACCGATGACCCCGGCGGGCCTCATGCCCGGTTGAAACCACGAGGCCACAGCTGTGACCGCGCAGAGTATGGGGGCTGCGGCTGCTATAAGCAATGCCGCCTCTAAGTGTGTGAATGAAGTCATCATACCGACTCTACTGAAATTTTAGAGTGAATTTTCAGTTTGAGGCCTTGCGATTTTGCAGCGCTGATGGCCTCTTGCAGGAGCCGCTTGTTTTCCTGTAGCTCCTTGATTCGTTGCATCGCCTCGGTGTTGGGCGCACAATTGCCTTCCTGATAGGAGAGGTTGCGCAGCTTTTGCAGGTTGATTTTTTGATCGAGAAAGGTGATCAATACTTTCTCTGCTTCCCAAGGCGTAAAATCGCCTTCCATCAAATCAAAGGTTAACTTTTCGAGGGTGGTGTTTTCCATGGTGCTCTGTTTTAATTTTGGGCGAAAGTAGGGCACCAGTTGCATAAATTTTTATTTATATTTGATATATATACCATAAGACAATATTATGAATTACACCGTCCATCAACTGCAAGTGTTTCTGAGTGTGGTAAATGAGAAAAGCGTTACCCGGGCTTCGGAAGCCTTGTTTATGACCCAGCCCGCCGTGTCGATTCAGCTGAAAAACTTTCAGGAGCAGTTTGAAATCCCCCTGTATGAGATCATCGGCCGGCAACTTTACATCACGGATTTCGGGGAGGAGATTGCTGAAATTGCCCGCCGCGTGATTGACGAATTGGACAATATTAATTACAAAACCCAGGCATTTAAAGGCATGGTGACGGGGAAGCTGACCATATCATCCGCTTCCACGGGGAAGTACGTGATCCCTTACTTTCTCTCGGGCTTTATCTCATCGCACCCCGGCATTGATCTGGCACTCGATGTGACCAACAAAACGAAGGTGGTGAAGAGCCTGAAGCAAAATGAAACAGACTTTGCCTTTGTATCTGTACCTCCCGACAATTTTGACATAGAAGAGGAGCTGCTCATTGACAATAAATTATACCTGATAGGCAATGAGCCCCGCCGCCAAAAACAAAAAGCGCTGATATACCGGGAGGAAGGATCAGCAACGCGGCTCTCTATGGAAAAGTACTTCGGTACAGAAAAAGCGAAGGAGAGAAAGAAGATAGAGCTCACCTCGAATGAGGCTGTGAAGCAGGCTGTGCTCGCGGGCCTGGGAAATTCCGTGATGCCGCTGATCGGTATCCGCAATGAAATTTTGAACGGCCAACTTCACATTTTGCCCGCAAAGGGGCTGCCCATTGTCACCAAGTGGCGCCTGATATGGCTTCGCGGCAAGCGACTCTCCCCGGCTGCACAGGCGTTTCTCGAATACATCCGTGCCAACAGGAACGACCTGTTGAAAAAGCACTTTGAATGGTACCTCGACTTTGGCCGGAAGTAAGCCGGTCCAATTTTGCCCTGAATGACCTGAGCTGATTCAAGGTTTGTTCCGACGCCGGTGCGGACTTTACAGCATGTCGAGGCCCGCTTCGATCAGTGTGCGGGTTTCTCCTTCGAGTATCCGCGTGCCGTCTTCGGTCGCGGGCACTTCACTTTGGTACAGGGGCAACTCGGCCACAATCCGCGCCTCGAGTGCCTGCAGACTTTTACGCAGGCTCTCCATGGC
>JAIVHQ010000079.1:3379-8380 GCA_020200995.1 Flavobacteriales bacterium | reverse complement strand
ATACGCTGAGTCAGCGGTGAAAATCATGGATTCGTTCTCCCAGTAAGCCTCGGTCATCCCAAAGAGTTCGTCTTCTGTCAAGAGATCTTCAGGCGCGAGGCCTTCAGTGCTCACGGGCTCACCGCCAACCCAAAGCAGGAGTTCGGCATCCGCGATGTCATAAAAATTCATGGTCACGGGAAAGTTCGTTTCTGTGGGCGGAGAATTATCGTCATCGTCGCTGCAGGCTGTAACCAGGACAAGAAGAGCTCCGAGGACGGACGCGTGATCGAGAAGGGAGCGGTTTTGTTTCATGGTATTGGTTTAAAGTGATGTGCAAGAAAAGAAATTTTTTCTCAATTTGGTAGCCATTTAAAATGAATCCTTTTGGAAGTTCGGTCTGAATTCAGATTGTAGGCTCTACGGCTGCCAAAAAAAACTCCGGACCGCGCAAAGCGCAATCCGGAGTCGGTTGTTTTGAAAATTGACTTTAGCGTGCGATCATAAATTTTTCCCACTGCACTCCGCCGTCGTTGATCAGTCGGTAGATGTACATCCCGTTGGGCAGAAAGCTTCCGTCAAAATTGATGCGGTACCCGCGCCGGGCGCGATAGGCAGTACCGATAAAAAAGGCTTTGGTAAATTCAAAGTTCACGGGCATTGGCCGTGAGAGAATGCCCGACAAATTCCGCGGGCAATACCATTGCTTCACCTGCATCCTCCCGGTCTCCGAAATTCCCCTCCCCGAAACCCCATTGTTAATCGGGAATGTGTACTTTTGAATCCGTAATTATGAACGACATGGAAGCTACCCTCAATAAAGAAACCATCGAGCGCATCGAAGCGCTTAAGAAGATCATCGAGAAGAAAGGCGTCGTAAAAGACGAAGTGGTAAAGCACCTCAGTGAGTTGCGCCCGCACCTCATCGAGCAAAACGAGCCCCTACTCACCCGCGTGGCGCGCCTAACGGCGGAATATGTAGGCGAGCACGGTTACTTCGATCTCAACCTCCTTGCTGATGAAGAGGAAGATGAAGAAGGAAACATCGGCACACTCGAAGAGGAAATTGACATGGAAGGTGAAGACAGTTTTAACGAAAGCAAAGAGAACTTTCTCTACCTGCTCGACCTCATCGCCCATCCCGACAACAGCCTGAACCGCGAAGAATTGACCCGCGTAAAGCACCTTTACCTGGACCGTGACTTGTTCTAAATTCTTTTTGCCGTTGATTGCCCTCGCTTTGATGGGCTGTGCGGATGAAGGGGGAGAAACTGCGGAGAAAAGATCTGAAGTAGGAATCATTGTGGATGATGCCATTGCTTTTCACGGCGACTCCCTCTACGATGCTGCCGACATCTCCTTTCAGCTCCGTGACCGCTCGTACACCGTTTCCCGAAGGGAAGGCAAGTACGTATACACATCGAGCCACGAAGACAGCCTCGGGGTTTACCGCCGCGAACTGAGCAATGCGGGATTTACCGAAACGCTCAACGGCAGCCCGCTTGAGCTCACAGCAAAAGATAGCCTCCTCCACGCCGAGTCGGTCAATTCTGTGGTGTACTTCACCCTGCTGCCGGCATTTCTCAACGACCCCGCCGTGTACAAAACCCTCGACGGTACCGACACCCTAAGTGGAAAAGTGTACCACCGCATCAAGGTGACATTCGACGAGCAGGGCGGAGGAGTGGACCACGATGATGTGTACCTTTACTGGTTTGATAAAGAAACTTCAAGAATGGACTACCTCGCGTATTCATTTACGGTAAACGATGGCGGATCCAGGTTTCGAAAAGCGGTGAACTCGCGCCGCATCAACGGGATCATTTTTCAGGATTACGAAAACTACAAAGGCCCTTCTCCTGATTCGCTGATGCACATCTCCGATATGTTCAAGGCGGGAAAATTGCCAATGCTTTCAACCGTCGAACTCAGCAAGATTTCGGTGTCGGCAAAGTAGAACAATGCAGAACAAGCTGCACGTCCTTCACCTCGCCAGATGGTACCCGAGCCGGGCAGATCCCATGCTCGGGCTTTTCGTCAAAAATCAGGTGACATCCTTGCCCCAAGACGTAGTATCGACAGTCGTTTTCATCAGTCCTGTAAAAGGACAAAAAGAGGTGAAAAGGACTGTTGAGCTGAGCGGTAAGATCCGCGAAGTAAGGGTGACTTATCCCGACCACCCGTTCGGGGCCATGAATATTTGGAATTTTTTCAGGTACATGCGCCGTGAAGTTGCTGCAATACAAGCCGAAAATCATTTTGATATCATCCATGTTCACATCCTCACGAGGGCGGGCGTGGTGGGTAGGCTCCTTGCAGAAAAATTCGGGGTGCCGATGGTTGTTACAGAATCGTGGTCGCGGTACCTCCAACCAGCTGTGGGCCTGAGACATTGGTTGAGCTATAAGCTCGCCCGATATGCCACCCGCGGTGCAGAAGCCCTCGTCTACGTCTCCAAGAAGCTGGCAAACGCGCTGGAGCAACACGGCATCACAGCAAAGCGCATGGTGTACATTCCCAATGTGGTCGACACCGAACTTTTCAGGCCCGCGCAAGGCGAGAGGCGCAGCTCAGGACCTGTCAGGCTTATTCACGTGAGCTGCTTCGAAGAAGCTTCTAAAAACATCAGCGGTTTGATCAATGCCGTCGCGCAGTTGAAGTCCGCAGGGGTTGAAGTCAGCCTTTGCATGGTCGGAGAGGGGCAGTTTAGCGCTGAGGCTGAATCGATGGCAGCCGATCTGGGCATTGCCGATCTCATTGACTTCAAGGGCTTGTTGCCGCCCGCAGTTGTGGCAAAGGAAGTCGCCGTTTCTGACTTCTTGATACAAACCAGCCGCTACGAGACTTTTGGCGCTGTGGTGCCCGAAGCCTGGGCTTGCGGCATTCCCGTGATTTCAACCCGGGTCGGCGTCTTCGCTGAAATGTACCGCCCCGAGCTCGGGGCGGAAATTTCGGGCACGGATCCCGCTTCCATTGCTGCGGGGATAAGGGCCGCTGTAGGTCGAAGAGACACATTTTCACAAGAAATGATGCGAAAGACGGCTGTCGACCATTTCGGAAAAGAAGTGGTCGGGGCTTCTTTAAAGTCCCTCTATGAAGATGCGATTCGTTCGAAAAATGCGGGTGATTAAACCGCGAAACCATATTTTCGCGCAGATATAGCCTTCCTTCGATGTCCAAAGTTCTCGGTTTTGTGCGCCTATTGCTTTTTGCCCTTGTAGGCGGTACTGCGATGCTAATCTTTTTCGTGATGGGTATTTTCGGTATGTCATACGCCCGCATTTTCAACGCATTCAAGCGTGCCACCGCTGCTCTTCGCTTCGTTCTGAACATCAAACTCACAGTACACGGCACCATCCCCGACGTGCAGGGCGTCATCATGTCCAACCACCGCTCCTACATCGATATCATCCTCATCCCCTCACAAATACCTTACGTGATCGTGGCCAAGATGCAGGCAAAACCCTGGCCCATTATCGGGCAGGCGGCCGTGGCCATCAAGACGATCTTTGTAGACCGAGACAGCGCCGAGAGCCGAAAGCGCACCCGCGAAGCCATCCGCGACCGGCTCATGCGCGGCATTGCGGTATTGATTTTTCCGGAAGGTACCACCTGTCGCGGACCTGGGGTATTGGACTACAAGCCCGGGATGTTTCGCACCTGTGCCTCAGAGGGCTTTCCCGTGATTCCCGTAGCCATAGAATTCAAAAACAAAGACATGGCCTGGATCGGCGACGACACATTTCTGCGCCATTTCATCGAAGCCTTCGGGCATTGGCGCATCGAAGTCGATGTGAGTATGGGCGCGCCCCTTTCCGGAAATGACGGTGACGCCCTGCGCCGTGAAACACAGGAATGGGCGGCCGCAGAGACGGATAGGTTGGCGGCTTTGCGGTGATGCAGAATTGCTAAAGAAAACACTTTGTCAAAATGTACTAACTTTATTCGCTCTTGGATTTGCGGTGAAACGGGAGATTGAACTCCTTCCGTCGAGCATGCTGCCCGCTGCAACGTCCCGGCAACATTTACAGATACGATATCCCTTCAAGATGGACGACAAAGAATTAAAACAGAAATTTCTCGATGAAATTAAAAAAACCGAGGAGCTCATCGAGGAGTACCGCGAACTCACCAAGCCGATCGCCCCCGATGTGGCCATAGGGCGGGTATCTCGCATGGATGCGATCAACAACAAGAGCATCAATGATTCGGCCCTTCGAAATGCCGAAGAAAAACTTCGAAAGCTCAAGTACGCCATGTCGAAAGTGGGCAGCCCCCAATTCGGAATATGCGGCAAGTGCGGAGGCACGATACCCGTGGGCCGGATTTTGATCAAGCCCGAGAGCATGTATTGCGTTAATTGTGCGCAATGATTGGGCGAATGCAATTCGCCAATCTACTGCGGCATGGGCGAATGCAATTCGCCCTAACAAAGCAACCCCGCCGTTGCGGGGGTTGCTTTGTTGAGACATGCTAGCTTAAGGGAAACAGAGAAAAAAAAGGAAGTTTAAGGGGATTCCTTTTATGCGGCCATGATACTGACGGTGGCACTCGGGGGTCCGATCCCCTTTGCGCCGATGGCCAAAATGCGAAACCGATAGGTCTTTCCCGGTTTTAGCGCGTCTATCACGCACCTGCTTCGGGTTGAGTAACTGCCGGTTTGCCAGTTTATCTTCTTTTGGGTATCCGCCGTGCACATTTGCACGAGGTAACTTTTACAATTGGGCACAGGGCTCCATTTCAATGCTACTGCGCCCTCGGTGTCGAGCCGTTTGGCGGTGACCTCCTCGGGCTTTTCAAGCGGCGCGGATCTGTTGTTGGTGCTGCGGATTTCAAAACCACAAGCCTCAATTACTTTTCGATCGCCTTTGCCCAGCTGCTCGGCTGCTTGTCCCATGGAGCGAATGGTCGCTTCCACGTTCTTTTCGCACAAGCGCTTTGCTGCCACAGCGCGTTTGTCGCCGAATTCGGCCATCGTTATGGCCTTTTCCAACATATTAGCCGCTTTGCAAAGTTCGGCGA
>JAIVHQ010000079.1:0-3320 GCA_020200995.1 Flavobacteriales bacterium | reverse complement strand
AGCCTTGTTTGCAATAGCAAATATCTTGATTTTAAACGTGGTGCGATTTATGAGAGAAGCTTCGCGCGCCTCGACTTTAATTGAATTAGAAGAAAATTCTTCAAAATATTTCGGGAAAAAGGGCCCAAACTTTCACTTTTCCTGAATTACTTTTGCAAAAACAGCATTTCTGTATATTTTTGATTCTGTGACAAAGCAAGTTCTATTAGTTGAGATTCTCCCTGTGAAAATTATCCGTTTTTCTATAGCCTTCATCCTTGCTCTGGGAATGGCGGCTTGTGTCTCCGATTCAGCTTCTGAATCTGCGGGTGCTATGCCCAAGGCTGAAGTGCCCGATCCGGCTCACAACAGCCGACTGAGCCTGGACTGGTTCGGCACTTACCGCGGCACCTTGCCCTGTGCTGATTGCGAGAGCATAAAAACCAAGCTTACATTGTACCGCGACAACACTTACAAAAGGACAATCGAATACGTCGGGCGCAATGAGAAAGTCTTCACCGACGAAGGCTCTTTCAGGTGGTCCGAAGCGGGTGATAAGATTTCTATTGATAATATGGATGGCTCCCGTCAAAATTATTTTGTGGGTGAAAACATGTTGATACATCTCGACAGAAGTGGTCAGCGGATTGAGGGAACACGAGCGGGGCTGTACAAACTCGCGAAAAATTATGCCGACCCACTCATCGAGAACATGCGCTGGGTTGCTGTCGAAGTAGACGGACAGAAGACGGAAGTGACCGAAGAGTCCAGGCAGGCTTTCATTTTGTTGAACAGCGAAAACGGCGCAATCTCAGGCAATGACGGCTGCAATGCCCTCAGGGGCGAATATGAACTCAACCCTGGCGGCAGCATATCCCTTAAGATCACAGCATCTACAAAAATGGCTTGTCCTGACATGAAGGCAGCTGATGCATTTCGTGGTCTGCTCGAGCAGTCCACCTCATATGTGGTGAGCGATACCCTCGTTCTGTTTGCCGACAATGCTGACCGGCCCGTTGTGAAGTTTACAGCCTCCGCAGAGAATTGATTTCAGTGAAAGATCCAAATTTGGGGGCTTTGACACTCTTTTTCCTTGCACTTCGGCGTTTTTCTTGTCGATTTCCTACCTTGGAGAGCATTTTATGCATCACTGTTTTTCTATGAAAAAAACGTTGAGAATAATAAAAATCACCGTGGTGCTTTTCATAGCATTGTTCATTCTCGTGGGCCTGTCGGCCACGGCATGGATGTACTTCAATCACGATAAGATATACGCCTCCGCGATTGATGAGCTCAACGGAACCCACGTGGGTATGCTGAAAATAGGTGAAGTCGATATTTCACCCTTCGAAAACTTTCCCTACATCTCGGTTGGCCTGCACCAAATTGATTTCTTTGCCGACAAGTCGGCCGACGCTCCCCGAATTCTTCACGTCGAGGATGCCTATGTAGGCTTCGATATTTGGGACATTGTGAGGGAACAATACATCGTTAAAAAGCTGAAAATCAAAGACGGCTACGCAAAGCTCGTGTTGGATGAAAACGGCGAGCTCAATCTCAATAATGCATTGGCCGACACACAGCAAGCGGTGGACACCGTCCCTGAAAAACCCGTTAACTTCGACTTGCAGGCCGTAGACGTCTTGAACTTTAGAATTGAAGAGATCAATGAGCAAGGCAACAAGTACATCAATGTGGTCATGGAGGATGTGGACGCCGTATTTTCCAACCTAAGTGAGTTCGTACGTGTCACTTTCAAGGGCGACCTCGAGCTCACCGAATACACGGCTGAGAAAGTCACGTATTTTCGGGAGAAACCTTTTTCCCTCGACACCCGCTTTACCTACGACCTCGTGGGTGAAATGCTCACCATTTTTCCCGGCAAGCTCATCCTCGAATATGGCAAGCTCGATTTTGAAGGCAGCATCGACTTCGCGAACGACCTTTTTCTGGATCTGGAATTCTCAGGTCAGAAGGAAAATTTTGACGTTTTCATCTCTTTCGCACCCAACGAAGTTGCTGAGACCCTCAACAAGTTCCGCAACGAAGGAGATATCTTTTTCAAAGGCACTATTTTCGGCAAAAGTGCGAATGCCGACCCCTCCATCGACCTGGAACTGGGCTGTGAAAACACTTTCTTTTTTCACAAGGATGAATCAAAGGCAGTGAAGAATCTCGCCTTTTCCGGAAGGTTTCACACCGGGGCGGACAATTCGCTCGAGACTTCTGAGTTCGTGCTCACCAATCTATACGGTATTCCCGAAACGGGTGAGTTCAAAGGCACTTTTCGCGTGGTGAATTTTGTAAATCCCATTGTATCCGTAGACTTCCATGCCGACCTTGACCTGCGAAACTTCCAGTCTTTTTACGACCCCGATTGGCTTGAGGATGCCGAGGGCAATGTAAAAATCGACATCACCATCAACGAATTCGTAGACCAGGACAGCGTGATTCACGTGGCGAGCAAGATGGAAGACGGCACCCTAAGCCGCATCGAATTTTACGGGGCCTCAGTGAAGCTGGCCGATTACCGCCACCGCCTCGAAAACCTTGCGGGAAAAATCGTGCTGGACGGCGACAACCTTTTGCTGGAAAAGCTCTCCTGCAAAGTGGATGAAAGCGACCTGCTGATGACGGCGAGCCTGGGCCATCTGAATGCCATCGCCCACAAGCAGAGCGCCATCGTAGATTTCACCCTACACCTCGAAAGCAATAAAATCGACATCGCCTCCCTGCTACCTCCCGAAATGAGCAGGGGCAAAGATGCCTGGAAAACAGAAGTCATCACCGACCTCTTCGCCGATTTTGACCTGAACACCACGGTGGACGACATCAACAATTACCGGTATTTTCCCAAAGCAAGGCTCGATATCCGCGGTTTCAGTGGAAAGCTCGAAGGGTTCAACCAACCGCTCCACAAGGTCTCAGGAACCATCACCACAAGTGATGATCAAATATTTGTGGACGACCTCACCGCTGTGGTGGGCGATAACGACCTCCACCTGCAGTTGCTGGTCGACGACCCCGGACTCTTTTTCGAGAAGGGAGCTGAGGGGGCCTCACACATGCACGCAACCATTGTCTCGGACCGCGTAAACTTCAAGGATTTTCTTTTTTACCGAGGTGAGGCCTTGGTCGACACCGCCATCCAGGCTGAGCTCGGCGATGAGCGCATCCGCGACCTCCATTTCGAGTGCGACGGACTGGTGCACCCGTCTACCATCAGTCCGAATGGATGGCTGAGCTATTGTGAACTCGAAGAACTCACAGTCCGCCTCAACGACCTGCCCAAACTCAAGAATGCCCGTGGAAAAATCCGCACCGATACCACGGGGTGCCTG
>JAIVHQ010000213.1 GCA_020200995.1 Flavobacteriales bacterium | reverse complement strand
TCACAATCCTCTTCGGCACCACGATCACCTTCTTCGGCGTCTTGCCTTCGAGGTATTTTTCGGAATCGGGCGATTCGAGCACAGCTTTTTCAACACTTTTGGGATCCATGTCGGCGGGAAGGGGAAGCTTGAAACGCATCTTTCCGTTGAAGGAAACGGGGTATTCGAAAGAGGTGTCTTCCAAAAACGCGGGGTTGTGCTCCGGCCAGTTTTGGGTCGTCACAGAATCGGAATGACCAAGTTGCTGCCAGAGTTCTTCGGCAAAGTGGGGGGCATAAGGTGAAATCAACACGGTGAGGGGCTCGATAATGGCGCGGTCCGTGCATTTTTGGGTGGTCAGCTCGTTCACCGCGATCATCAGGGTGCTCACCACGGTGTTCCACGAAAAGCGCTCGAGTTCGTCGGTCACTTTTTTGATGGAGCGGTGGAGACTTTGCAGCGATTCGCGGCTCGGGTCGCTGTCGGTCACGGCGAGGTTGCCGTCGCCATCGTGCGCGAGGCGCCAAAACTTTCGGAGAAAATTGTGCACCCCCGTGATGCCTTGGGTGTCCCAGGGCTTGGATTGCTCCACGGGGCCGAGAAACATTTCGTACATGCGCAGGGTGTCGGCGCCAAAGTCTTCGCAGAGCTGCTCGGGATCCACCACATTGTGCCAGCGTTTCGACATTTTTTCCACTTCGTGGCCGCAGCGGAATTCGCCCGTTTCCGGAAAAAACCGGGCATTGGCGTATTCGGGCTGCCACTTTTTGAGGCCTTCCTTGTCCAGGAGGTCGCCGTCGGCGAGGTTCACATCAACGCGGAGTTGCTGAAAGCGGTTTTGAGCTGTTTTGCCCGCTTTCGAGGGAAACGCTTCGAGGTATTCCGCTTCTTTGTCGAAAGACACATACGTATCGGGGCGCTCCGTGTCGCGCAGCAGGATGCACGAGCGGCCGAGGATCATCCCCTGATTGATCATTTTCCGAAAGGGCTCATCGAAGTGGATGAGGTTGCGGTCGTAAAGAAATTTCGTCCAGAAACGGGCGTAGAGCAAGTGGCCTGTGGCGTGCTCGGCGCCGCCCATGTAAAGGTCTACGGCACCCCAGTACCGCGCCTTTTCGGGCGAAACGGGCACCTGATCGTTGTCGGGATCCATGTAGCGCAGGAAGTACCACGACGAACCCGCCCAGCCGGGCATGGTGTTGTGCTCCATGCGGTCGCCTTTGAAAACGGGCCAATCCTCTTTTCGGGCTCGAGCCAGGGGCGGTTCACCGCTCTCGGTGGGCAGATACTTGTCGACTTCGGGCAGGGTGAGGGGCAACTCCGAATCGCCGAGGAGGCGGGGCATGTCATTTTCGTAATACACCGGAAAGGGCTCGCCCCAGTAGCGCTGCCGCGAAAAAACGGCATCGCGGAGTCGGTAGTTGATCTTGCCGTACCCGGTGCGCTTCTTCTCCAGTTCGAGGATCACCTCGTCGGTGGCTTTTTCAAAATCGAGGCCCGTGAGGAAACCCGAGTTTCTGAGCTTGCCGGTTTTGTCTGCAAAGGCTTCATCGGCGATGTCGCGGCCTTCGAAAATGTCGGTCACGGGCAGGTCGAAGTGGCGCGCGAAGTTGAGGTCGCGCTGATCGCCGGCGGGCACAGCCATCACGGCGCCGGTTCCGTAGCCGGCCAGTACGTAATCGGCGATCCAGATCGGGAGGCGCTCGCCGCTGAAGGGGTGCACGGCATAGGCGCCTGTGAAGCATCCGCTCACGGTTTTTGCATCGCTCTGCCGGTCGCGCTCGGTGCGGGCCATGGCCTGCTTTACGTAGGCATCCACCTCTCCTTTTTGATCCGCGGTGGTAATTTTGGACACCAGGTCGTGCTCCGGCGCCAGCACCATAAAGGTCACTCCGAAAAGGGTATCGGGACGGGTGGTAAACACGTCGATGCCGGCCGCGCTACCTTCCACGTCGAAGTGGACTGAGGCACCCTTGGATTTACCGATCCAGTTGCGCTGCATTTCCTTGATGCTGTCGGCCCAGTCGAGGTCTTCGAGGCCGTCGAGGAGGCGATCGTTATAAGCCGTGATGCGGAGGCTCCACTGCTTCATGAGGCGCTGCTCCACGGGGTGGCCGCCGCGCTCGCTGAGGCCGTCTTTCACCTCGTCGTTGGCCAGCACGGTGCCGAGGGCCTCGCACCAGTTCACGCGGGTGTCGGAGAGATAGGCGAGGCGGTAGTGGCTCAGGATGCCCTCGCGCTGCGCGGGGGTGAGCACCTCCCAGTCGGTGGCGGTAAACTCTCCGACAAAGTATTTTCCGAAAGGATAGCCCTCGAGGTCGAGGTCTTTGTACCAGTCGCGGTCTACGGCCGCATCGGCTGCGTAACTGCCGTTTTTGGCGAAAGCCGCCGTGAGGGTATCAATGGGTTCGGCCCGGTCGGTGGCCTTGTTGTACCAAGAGTTGTAGAGTTGCTTGAAAATCCACTGCGTCCAGCGGTAATAGTTCGGATCGGAAGTGCGCACCTCGCGGTTCCAGTCGTAGTTGAATCCGAGTCGCTTGAGCTGGTAGCGGTACCGGTCGATGTTTTTGGCGGTGGTCACGGCGGGGTGTTGCCCCGTTTGGATGGCGTACTGCTCGGCGGGCAGCCCGAATGAGTCGAAGCCCATGGGGTGTAGCACGTTAAAGCCGCGGTGGCGCTTGTAGCGCGCGATCACATCAGAGGCGATGTAGCCAAGGGGGTGGCCCACGTGCAGGCCCGCGCCCGATGGGTAGGGAAACATGTCGAGGACGTAGTACTTCTTGCCTTCTACGGATTCATCTACGCGGTAGGTTTGCGCATCATCCCAGTGTTTTTGCCACTTTTTCTCTATGTCGCGGAAGTTGTATTCCATATCGGTTGTGCTGATGTGATTTGGCCGCAAAGGTAGCTAAAATCGCGCGGCGCGCGGCGGCGGGAGTGGGGTGAAAACGGGGTGTGGGGGAGGGTGATTTACAACCTGAGAAGGCCCGAATGCCATGCAGACCGTCAAGGTTCCCACTCCTATTCACACTTTCTAACGCCGGCCTTGCCCTAATTTACCGCGCATGGCTTACTTTAGCACCCTGAAAATGGCAGCTACCCCCGACAAATACGCCAAGCGCAGGGCCCGATCGAGCGCAGTGTCTACCGTCATCGGTATTTCGCTCGTGCTTTTTATGCTCGGTATTCTCAGCGTATTGCTGCTGAATGCGCAAAAACTTTCGAGCTACGTGAAGGAAAACATCGAGGTGCAGGTGTACCTCGACGACGACGCCAAGGAAGCCGACGTGATGCGCCTCAAAAAAGAACTCGACGCCGAGCCCTACACCCGCCAAACCGTGTATGTGGATAAGGAAGAGGGCGCCGCCCGCCTCTCGGAGAGCCTCGGCGAGGATTTTGTCTCCTTCCTCGGGTACAATCCGCTGCAGGCTGTGATCGAACTCCGCCTTTCGGCAGATTATGCCCACCCCGACAGCGTAGAGCACATTGCGGGAAAGATCGGAGAAAACGAAGAAGTGGCCGAAGTGGTGTACAGCCCCAACCTCATCAGGCAGGTAAACAACAACCTTAACAAGATCGGAATCATCCTGCTCGGGTTCAGCTTTTTGCTCCTGCTCATCGCCATCGCGTTGATCAACAACACCATCCGCCTCACCATCTACGCCAAGCGCTTTATCATCCGCAGCATGCAGCTGGTTGGTGCGACAGGGTATTTTATCCAAAAACCTTTTATTCTGGGTGGAATCATGAAAGGCCTCTACGCCGGCCTCATTGCCATCCTGCTTATTTTGGCCGTACTTTACGGTCTGCGCCGGGAGATTCCCGAGTTTTTTGAAATGAACGATTACCTCATGTTTGCGCAGCTTTTCGGGGTGGTCATGCTTTTGGGAATGGTGATCTCCGGACTCTCAACCCTTTTTGCCGTAAGGCGCTACCTCCGCACCGACACCCGCAAAATTTACTAAACACAACACGCCTTATGCCGACCCCCGACAGCCGCAGCAAAAGCCAGGAACCTCAAATCCGATTCGCCTTCGGAGCCAACAATTACAAGCTCCTCCTCATTGGCATCGGCATCCTGATTGTAGGGTACGCCCTCATGGTGGGCGGCGGCAGCGAAGATCCCGACGTGTTCAGCGATGACATCTTCAGCTTCAGGCGCATTACCCTCGCGCCCATCGTGGTGCTGATCGGCTACGGAGCCGTGTTTTACGCCATCCTCAAGAAGCCTTCGCACAAAGAGTAAACACCAGGATTGATGGGGATCATTGAAGCCATTATTCTGGGCATTGTCCAGGGACTTACCGAATTTCTACCCGTGAGCAGCAGCGGCCACCTCGAGCTGGCCAAGGCCATGCTCGGCGATGAATCCGTGCCCTCCGAGAGTATGATGATGACAGTGGTGCTCCACGCTGCCACTGCCCTGAGCACCATCGTGATTTACCGAAAAGACATTGGCGAAATTCTGGTCGGGCTCACCGAGTTTAAAAACAATGAATCGTGGCGGTTTGCGCTCTACGTGGTCATCTCGATGATTCCGGCGGCTTTTGTGGGCCTCTTTTTCGAAGAGGAGATGGAGCTGCTTTTCGACAAAAATATTTTGCTCGTGGGCCTTATGCTTTTGGTGACCGGCCTCCTTCTGTTTTTGGCCGATAAGGCCGTGCGCACCGACCGGTCGGTGGGCCCTGTGAACGCAGTCATCATCGGTATATCACAGGCCATCGCCATCCTGCCGGGCATTTCGCGCTCGGGGGCCACGATTTCGGCATCGGTGCTATTGCGCATCGACCGGGAGAAGGCCGCGCGGTTCTCCTTCCTCATGGTGGTGCCCCTCATCCTCGGTAAGATCGCCAAAGACATCATGTCGGGCGAGCTGGCCGCATCGACCACCGAGAGCAGCCACCTCATTGCCGGATTTCTGGCCGCTTTCATCGCCGGGCTTTTTGCCTGCACCTGGATGATCGCCCTCGTGAAGCGCAGCAAGCTCAAGTATTTCTCCTATTACTGCTTCGCTGTGGGCGCGGGCGCCATCGCTTATGTGGGCTTGGTGACATGATGACTGCCGAAGAAATGGAAGGTGCCACAGCTGAAGATTTCCTCACGGGAAAATTGCTCCTCGTGGACAAGCCGCTCACGTGGAGTTCTTTTGATGTGGTGAAGAAGATTCGCTACAACATCCAGAAAAAGTTTGGCCTCAAAAAGCTCAAGGTGGGCCATGCCGGCACCCTCGATCCGCTGGCCACTGGGCTGCTCATCCTCTGCACGGGTAAGTTTACCAAGAAGATCACCGAGCTCACCCTTGCGGGAAAATCGTACACCGGCACCTTTATGCTGGGGGCCACCACGCCCTCTTTTGACCTGGAGACCCGGCCCGACCAAATTCGCTCCACCGAAGGCGTGACTCCCGAAAAGATCGCCGAGGCGGCGGCTGAATTGGCAGGTATTTCACAGCAGGTACCGCCGCAGTTTTCCGCAAAATTGGTGGAGGGAAAGCGGGCCTACCTCTCCGCCCGAAAGGGAGAAACCGTGGAGCTCAAATCGCGGGAGGTCAACATCTCGAAATTTGAGGTGAGCAGCGAGCATTTTCCCGAAGTGTATTTCGAGATCGACTGCTCGACCGGCACCTACATCCGCTCCATCGCCCGCGATCTGGGCGAGGCGCTCGGATGCGGCGCTCACCTCACTTCACTGCGCCGAACGGCCGTGGGCGATTACCGCGCCGAAAATTCCCTCACCGTCGATCAGGTGATCGCCGCCTTGGATGCTCAGCCCTGACGGTTTAAATGGCGGACGTGTCAAATTTTTCACTACTTTTGCACCCGCTTTTTTCTGTGCTGATAACAAAACCGTAGACCTCGATGAAACTTTCCAAGTTCAAGTTCAATTTGCCTGAAGAATTGATCGCCAAGTACCCTGCCGACAACCGCGATGAAAGCCGCCTCATGGTTCTGCACCGCAAAGACGGTAAAATTGAGCACAAAACTTTCAAAGACATTCTGGACTACTTCGAGGAAGACGATACTTTTGTGATGAACAACACCCGCGTATTTCCCGCACGCCTTTTCGGCAACAAGGAAAAGACCGGGGCCAAGATCGAAGTATTTTTGCTGCGCGAGCTCAACCGTGAGACCCTGCTTTGGGACGTATTGGTGGATCCCGCGCGAAAAATCCGCATCGGCAATAAGCTCTACTTTGGCGAGAACGACGAGCTGGTAGCCGAGGTGATCGACAATACCACATCGCGCGGGCGTACCCTGCGCTTCCTCTTCGACGGCGACTACGATGGTTTTAAAAAAACCATCACTTCGCTCGGCGAAACGCCCATCCCCAAGTACCTCGACCGCCGCGCCGAGAAAATTGACGACGAGCGTTTCCAGACCATCTTTGCCAAGCATGAAGGTGCGGTTGCCGTACCCACTGCCGGCCTCCACTTCAGCCGCGAGCTTATGAAGCGCATGGAATTGAAGGGCATCGGCGTGGCCGAAGTTACCCTGCACATCGGCCTTGGCACTTTTCGCCCTGTGGAGGTGGAAGACCTCACGAAGCACAAGATGGATAGCGAGCAGATGATGATCGAGGAGGCCGCAACGAAAGTGGTGAACCGAAGCAAGGATCTTAAGAAGAAAATTTGTGTGGTGGGTACCACCGCTATGCGGGCCGTTGAGACTTCGGTATCGACTGATTCGCGCCTCAAGCCCTTCGACGGCTGGACAAATAAGTTCATCTTTCCGCCCTACGAATTCCATATTGCCGACGCGATGGTGAGCAATTTTCACGAACCCGAGTCGACCCTCCTCATGCAGGTGGCGGCTTTCGGCGGTTATGAGAATGTGATGAAAGCGTACAAGGAAGCCATCAAAGAGAAGTACCGCTTCCTGGCTTACGGCGACGCAATGCTCATCGTCTAACTGCCCGCTATGCCGAAGCGCGCGGTCATCATGGTGGCGGGAGGTACGGGCACGCGAATGGCCTCGCCCGTGGCCAAGCAGTTTTTGCTCCTTTCCGGAAAACCTGTGATCATCCGCACTTTCGAAGTATTCCAAAGGTTCGACCCCGAAATGCAGTACATCCTGGTACTCTATCCTTCGCTGCGGAGCGCCTGGGAAAAACTTATTACCGATTACAATTTTGAAATTGACCACGTGGTGGTGGATGGTGGAGCCGAGCGGTTTCACTCCGTCCAAAATGGCCTCGCCGTCCTCGCCGATGAGGTGGAGTACGTAGCCGTGCACGACGCGGTACGCTGCCTCGCAATGAACTGGTGGCTGTGCAAACGCCGCAGTGCTTTCGCCGCGAAATTCTGGAAAGCGCCTACAATACCCCTTACGAGCCATTCTTCACCGACGACGCTTCTGTTGTGGAGAGGGCCGGGCATTACGTCCACCTCTGCGAGGGCAACCGTTCAAACATCAAGGTGACCACCCCGGAAGATTTGGTGATCAGTGAGGCACTTTTTACAGCCGGCGAAAACCTTTAAGTCTTTAGCGGCGTAAGGATGAAGCCCCGTGCCGGGCGCTAATCTCCGCTATGACCCTTAAGCGACTCATTCTTCCGTTTATACTCCTCACGGGCTTTGCCATCTTCGGTTTCGGTAGTGCGCAGCAAAAGCCGGGGGGTACCATTTCGGAGATTCGAAAGCCCCTCGTCATCGTGGGCTCTGTCACTGACCGACAGAAGAACATGAGCCACAAAGACCTGGCGAAGCTCAACGACGACGATTTCAAGGCCACCGGAGATGTACCGACTTTCGGGTTCAGCGCAGACCACCATTGGATCAAGCTTCGTGTGATCAATGTGGAAGATCGAAAAGTGGGCCGAATCCTCGAGGTGAACAACCCCATTCTCAACAAGTGCAATCTTTACGAAATCAAGGGCCGCAACGCATTTAAGCTCTACTCAGCGGGCGATGAAGGCAAGTTCTCGGACCGACCTGTGATGCATTTCAATTATCAGTTTCCGCTAGAAATGGCGCCGAACATCACTCTATACTTCCCAACATTTTTGAAATGTGGCTCGGCAAAAACGGGCAGATCAATGATCTTTGCATGATGGGTATTCGGGTGTTCCAAAGCCAATCTCAACAGGATTTTCAATGCTTTCGTCTATAAATGATGAGCGAAGTGCTTAAAATCAAAACCTCGGGTTCTTTTGTGCGTAAATGCTTATCCGCATTGGTGTTGTTTCCCCTTAACACTATCGCTCTAATTTTTTTCATACGGGTTTTCCGACGTGAGAATTATTAGAATGGCGAGCATTTGAAGGGGGGCATTTCTGCTTACCTCATTTTGCTCTATGAATCGCATCAGATTTTTCCTCTTCATTTTGGCCGCCCTCTTTTTGGGGTCGTGCGCAGTGATGGAAGAGGATGTCACAGCCACCTTAGAGTATTGTTTTGAAGGCTCCGAACCTTTTTCTCCCGACGAACTGTCACGGGTGGTTTTCACCCGGGCTGAACCAGGACCACTCCACCTCGGAATTTCAGAAAAGCCCGTTTGGGTGCGCGTGTCGTTCTACAAGCCCGATAATCCTCCCGATGACCGAATCTTGCTGGAGCTGCTAACGGCCAACCTTGATTCGGTTTCGTTTTTTCAAGTACAGGGCGATAGTTTGCTGGCTTCGTACCACACGGGCGAAGCATTTCCCTTTCACACACGGCCGGTGCCTTCTTCTCACTTTACCTTTCCCGTGGAGTATACCGATGATCGCTCTGAGCTTTACCTTCGGGTGAGCAGTTCAAAACCGCTGATCATTCCTGTTGTGATGGGCCTGAAAGACGCGGTGATGTTTTCGCAAAAGAGAAAGGACATGTTCTTTTCGATGTACGCCGGTATCGTACTGGTGATGCTGCTCTATAATTTTTTCATTTGGTTGGCTGTTCGTGAGCGCATCTACCTCTATTACGTGGCGGCCATTTTATTTGTGGGCCTTACCCAGCTCGTCATCAACGGGTACGGAAGCATGTATTTTTGGCCAAATAATGTTTGGATCGGAGCCAGGGCCGTGTTGTTTGTCGGAAGTCTTTCGGGAATTTTCTCGCTGCTTTTCGCACAGCACTACCTGAAGATTAAGAAATACAGCAAGTGGCTCAATTTGGCTTTGAACGTTTATCTCGCACTTTACATCATCGCATTTTTAATGGCGGTTCTCGGGTGGTTCAGTGCGAGCTTTCACATGATCAACCTCTGTGGGTTGGCCGCATTGCTTCTGGCCGTGGCCGCCGTGCGTTCATACCGCAAAGGGTACAAACCGGCCCTGTTTTTCCTGGTGGCATGGTCGGTCTTTTTGGTCGCCGTTACGGTGTATTCTCTCAGTGGCTTCGGGCTGCTTCCTTTCAACATTTACACGCGGCTGGCCCTGCCCGTTGGCTCGGCAGTGGAGGTGGTCTTGCTGTCATTTGCGGTGGCCCATAAAATTAAATTTTACCGGGAGAAATCTTATAATCAGCTGATGACCATCACCACCATGAAAGATGCCGCCAATGAAAAACTCGAGCGCGAGGTGGTGCGTCGCACGGAGGAAATCAAGCGCCAAAATACCGTGGTCGAAAATCAAAAAGACGAGATTCTCGCGGGTATTCGCTACGCAGAGCGCATCCAAAAATCCCTGCTCCCTGCAAGTTCGGAAATCAAAAGCCTTTTTGATGAACATTTTGTACTGCTCAAACCCCGTGATATTGTGAGTGGCGACTTCTATTGGGTAGGTGAAACCTCGGAAGAAAATCCGTGGACCGCCGGCCTCGGCCTGAGGCTTTTTGCAGCGGTAGACTGCACGGGCCACGGAGTACCCGGGGCGCTGATGAGCGTGCTCGGCAAAAACGGGCTCGACCGATGCGTTGACCACCCTGAAGTGGATTCACCTGCGACTGCATTGGCCTTCATTAATAAAGAAATACTGAGGGCACTCCACCAGGAGCGCGCCGCCGACGGGGTACAGGATGGGATGGACATGGTGCTCTGCGCCTACGATCCCGACACAAAAATCCTGCACTTCGCCGGGGCGAAAAACAATATTTACATTTTTCGACAGGGGGATTTTATCGTGCTTAAGGGCGATCGGATATCTATCGGAACAGCTTCGGCATCAAACGGTACCGCATTTACCGACAAGGAAATACAACTCGAATCAGGCGATGCGGTCTACACGTTTACCGACGGTTTTCCCGACCAGTTTGGCGGGGCGTCCAATAAAAAGCTCAAGAGCAAGCCCTTCCTCGAAATCATTGCCGCCAACGCTTCCCTCCCCATGCGCGAGCAGAAAGCCGCGCTTGCAGCCTTCTTTGAAAATTGGCGAGGCGACCGCGATCAGGTCGACGATGTTTGTGTAGCGGGCTTTCGCGTGTTGTGATTTTGCCGGAAAGGCAGGTCGGGCACAGTAGTATCGCGTTGCGTACCTTTGTGCCATGGAGCGCAAAACCGACATCCGAAAACTGAGCAGGGATCAACTGATTGCAGAGATGGAAGCCATGGGTGAAAAACCCTTTCGCGGAAAGCAGGTCTACGAATGGCTGTGGGACAAGCGCGCCCGCAGTTTTGACGAGATGACGAGCCTCTCTCTGGCCTTTCGGCAAAAACTGGACGAGCGCTTCGTCATCCACTCCCTGACCATCGCCGACAAGCAAATGAGCAGCGACGGCACCATCAAGTACGCGTTTAAGCTGCACACGGGCCAGGTGGTAGAGGGTGTGCTGATTCCGACCAAAAACAGAACCACCGCCTGCATTTCATCGCAAGTGGGGTGCAGCCTGGCCTGCAAATTTTGCGCTACGGGTAAGCTCAAGCTGATGAAGAACCTCGAGGCCTACGAAATTTACGACCAGGTGGCCGAGATCTACCGCGACGCAGAAATGCTCCGCGACAAGCCCCTTTCAAACATCGTGTACATGGGCATGGGCGAACCCCTGCTCAATTATAAAAACATGCTCGAAAGCACTTTTCGCATTGCGGACGACATCGGCCTTGGCATGTCGCCGAAGCGCATCACCGTTTCCACTGCCGGAATCGCCAAGCTGATCCGCAAGCTCGGCGACGATGAGGTGCGTTTTAACCTGGCGCTGTCGCTACACGCAGCCAACGACGAGAAGCGCAACGAAATCATGGCGATCAACGAGAGCAATACGCTCACAGAACTGGCCGCAGCCCTCGTCTACTTTCACGAAAAGACAGGTAGCAGGGTCACCTATGAGTACATTGTTTTTAAGGATTTCAACGACACCCTGGAAGACGCGCGCGAGCTGGCCGAGTTTTGCCGCCACGTGCCTTGCAAGGTGAACATCATCGAGTACAACCCCATCGACGACGGAGAGTTTAGCCAGGCCGACCCCGAAAAAGTCGATGCCTTTGCAGCCTATCTCGAAAGCAAAAATATTGTGGTGAATGTGCGCCGCAGTCGGGGTAAAGACATCGATGCGGCTTGTGGGCAGCTGGCCAATAAGAATGAGGCGGCTTTGAAGTAGTGTCTGTCCATGAAGTCCGCTATCTGCCTTGCACTTGGCTAAATGTGAGTCATCCCGCCGCGGCGGGACTCCTTGCCTTTCAATCCTGTGTGCGCCTTGATAATGAACTTTCTGAATCAGCCTTTAGACTAAGCGCACAGACTTTAAATAATTGTGTCTGTCTATAAAGTCCATTCTCATGCCTACGGTCGTGCCTGCAGCTTGATCTAAGGACTTGATCTGCCTTGTGCCATACCTTTCGCTGCGTTAGAACTCTATTAATCAAGTTTATCATGCCGCTTGCCAAAAAAAGCGGGTTTCACCCTTCGGTTGTGACACCGGAAGGGCAATGTTGTCACTATTTTTGAGCTTTGCACGTGAATGCGTGGTTGAACACAGATAACTGTGACCAAATGATGGTAGGACTTGAACCGCGTAGCGGTGACATGACATTAGCCCATGGCTGGACATTGAGCGTAGCCGAAATGCAGCCGTGGGATAATGTCGGCGGAATGCAAAGGTTTTGGCGGCATTTTTGCCCCGCAAAAATGATGACAAAGCCGATTTTCGGGGACACAGATAATCAACAAGTTAATTTAGTCATATAGTAGACAGAGGAACGAAAGAGACCGCCGCGTCAGCGACACGAATCCTGGTAGGGCAGAAAGAGCATCCGTCTCAAAAACCCACACCAACTTTTATCCCCGCCTGAAAAGCCCCGATCCAGCTCTGTTCGGAGGTTGTTTGGTAAGCCGAGGGGTCATTGATATCGCTGCTGCGCACCACTTCAAAGTCCCGGTATCGCGCCCCCGCCCCGATGTAGAAGTCGAAAAAGATATTGGAGGAGAGGGTGAGGGCCTGGTAGCCGGCAAAGAGCATGAACGAAGTATACGCCCTGCTGTCGTCAAAAGCATCGCCCGTGAGTTGTCCGTCGCTGCCTATCACGTTGTAAGTCTTGTCATTTCGCCGATGAAGCACAGCACCGGCCAGATAGAGGCCGTAGAGTTCGCCGCTGTCCCAAAAATACCGGCGCGCCCAGAGGCTTGCTGCATAGCGCGTTTGAATGTCTATATTGGAGCCGAAATCATCGAGTTCGTATTCGAAGAGGCTTGCGGTATAGTTTCTGCGTGAAGGACCAAAGCCCACTTCAATGCTCCATCGGTCTGAAACCATGCGCTCATAATAAAACTGGAAATCGCCGAATAGAACTTGAACAGGGTCGAATTTTATGGCATTCTCCACCGCGATGAGGGTGTCGGGGTCACCGTAATCGTATTCCTCCCGGTCTTGCGCCGTGCAAATTAAGGGAAGGCAGAAGGCTATGGCCATGCTATATTTGTACAAACAGAAGTTCCGCATACCGGTTATAGAATTGCGCTATTGATGACGGCTAAAGGTAATGAGAATATCAAACGGATGATGTACGCTTGTACCGCGTGGTTGCTTTGGATGCTCTGCTTTGGGCAGGCGTCAGCGCAAAACAGCACTTCGGTGATTTGGGGGCCGCGACCCGAAAAGGGAAATCAGCTTGAGCTGATCGAGGTTTTTGGCGCCGATACCAACTTCTTTTACACCATGTCGGGTGAGACTCGAAAAAATTCTGCCCTTTTTATTTCGCGTATTGAAGCCGATAGCCTGCGCCCCTTGCACAGCCGCGTGCTGGCCCTGCCTGATGTCGACGGACGACAGGCTTTCTACCTGCAATCACTCGATTTTGCGGGCAAGTCTTACATCATTGGAACCACAGAATCCTCCAAAGGTGAGCTCATTGAATTGCACGCTTATGAGATTGATGATTCACTAAGATTCGGAATCCCTCCCGTATTTCTCGGCAACGTGCATCGCACGGTGATGGCTCAGAACCGCAATTATCAGCTGATCACCTCTACCGACAACCGCTTTCTTGCGCTGGTGGCAACGACAGAGCTGGATCTTGCCCGCAATGAAAAGTTTGAAATTAAACTTTTTGACAGCAGCCTGAATTTGGCCTTTCAGAAGCAATTGGAAATCCCCTATGCCGCGGGTGACGTGAACTACGGCGACATCATTGTGGACAGCGATGTCGCCATCTATTTGCTGATGGACGTGCCATCGCCGAGGCTTAAAGAAATGGACAAAGTAGCCGCTCCCGCGGGAGATTACTTCATGATCAGGTACAATTTCAAGCAAAACACCGTGTCCGAAAAGGCGCTATCGATCGGGGTGAAATGGATTTACGAGGCCCGTCTTAAGAAGAATACCGCCGGTGATATCCAGGTATTCGGCTACTTTAGTAATATGGTAGACCCCGTGATGGCGGGCACCTTCTCGGTGTCATTCGACGCAGCCACAGGGCGCATCACCGATAACGGGCTCGCGGCTTTCGACCGCGCCTTCAAAGCGCAGTTTCGCCCCAGGGGCAATGTGACTGACCGTTCAGATCTCGCGCTCTACGACATCGGTTACACCTTTGCCCAACCCGACAGTGAAATGCTTATGGTAAGCGAAAAGCGCGACCTCTACAGGTCTACGATTTTCAACCCGGCCACGGGTACTTATTTTGTGGTTGAAAATTTCATGTACGAGGAGATTTTGCTCACCCAAATTTCGACTTCGGGCGAAGGGTTGATGAATTTTAAGATTCCGAAATTTCAGGCATCGGGACGTTCTGACGATAATCATTTGTCTTACCTCGCTGCACGCGACAAGGACCGAACCTTTTTCATTTTCAACGACCACGAGCGCAACGCCGGGCTCGACATTCACTCCAACACAAAGTACAGTGTGCTATCGGGACGCAATAATGCACAGGCCGTTATGTACAGGTTTGGCCCGGGTGGCCATCTCTCCAAGGAGGTGCTGTTCAAGAATTCGCCTTCCGGCGGGGTATTCATTCCCACCTTCTGCTATCAGCTGTCCGGCGCGCTGGTGATCTACACAGAGGGCAGTGCCGGAGGCCAGTTTGTGCGGTTGGGACTTGAAACCGCACGGGAGTCAGAATGAATTCGGATATTTGCCGCGCTCCATGACCGAAGTACAAAAAATCCAGTCCCCGATAGCGGCCGAAATGGCCGAGTTCGAGCAGCGTTTTCGCGCTTCGATGAAGAGTAAAACGCCGCTTCTGGACCGCATCACACACTACATCGTGAAGCGAAAGGGCAAGCAAATGCGGCCCATGTTTGTGTTCCTTTCGGCAAAACTCTGCGGCCCGATCGGCGACACCACTTTCACCGCGGCCTCGCTCATTGAGCTTTTGCATACGGCTACATTGGTGCACGACGACGTGGTCGATGACGCCAACCTCCGGCGCAACTTTTTTTCGATCAACGCACTTTGGAAAAATAAAATTGCGGTCCTCGTGGGCGATTACCTCCTCTCTCGCGGCTTGCTCATGAGCATAGAGCGCAATGAGTTTGAGCTTTTGCGTATTGTGAGTAACGCCGTTCGTGAGATGAGCGAAGGTGAGCTGCTGCAAATGGAGAAAACGCGAAAGCTCAACATCACTGAAGCTGTTTACTTCGACATCATTCGGCAAAAAACGGCTTCACTGATCTCGGCATGCTGTGAGAGTGGCGCCTTTTCGGCAAAAGCCGATGAAGAAATGCGGGCGCGAATGCGTGCCTTCGGAGAGGCTGTGGGCATGGCTTTTCAAATCAAGGACGACCTCTTTGACTATACCGCAGGTGGCGAAATCGGCAAACCGACCGGTATCGACATCAGGGAAAAAAAGATGACCCTCCCCCTTATCTACACCCTCGAGCACGCCGATAAATCCGACCGCAGGTGGATTGTGAACACCGTAAAGCACCACAGCAATGACAAGAAGCGGGTGAAGCAGGTGATCGATCATGTAATTGACGGCGGGGGCATCAGCTACGCGACCGAAAAAATGGAAGCTTATCGCGAAGAGGCGATCAAAATTCTTCATAGTTTTGAGCAAAGCGACGCACGCGATGCGTTGGAAAGATTGGTGAACTACACCATCAACCGCAAAAAGTAAGGAATGACTATGTCAGTAAATTTCAAAGCCGCAGCGGCCCTGCTCACGGTGATTTTTATTTCCTGCACGGGAAGCGCTGAAAAATCAGAGGAAAAGGAATCCGAAGTGGTGAAGGTGGTGGAATACCACGACAACGGTATGGTGAGCAAGAAGGGCACCACCGTAGACGGGAAGCGCACCGGCCGCTGGGAGAGCTTCTATCCCGACGGATTGCGCTGGAGCGAAACCACTTTTAAGGAAGGGGTGAAGGAAGGCCCCACCGTCGCTTATTTTCCAAACGGGATGATGCGCTACGACGGGTTTTACCACGATGACGTGCGCAGCGGTAAGTGGGTTTTTTACGACACCACAGGCGCCGTGTTGATGCGCCTTGACATGGAAGTGGACCGGCAAGGTGCCGACTCGCTGTACCGCGAAATGCTCAAGAAGTATTGATCTCACAGCAGACCATAGACCGCATTTTTGACGAAGTCAGGGTAGAAGACATCGTCGGTGAATTCGTGCAGCTTAAAAAGGCGGGTTCTAACCTTAAGGGGCTGAGCCCTTGGGGTAACGAGAAGACTCCCTCTTTTTTCGTCTCTCCGTCCAAGAATATTTTCAAAGACTTCAGCTCCGGGAAGGGCGGCAATGCCGTGACCTTCCTCATGGAGCTCGAGAGCATGACCTACCCCGAGGCCCTTAAATACATCGCCGCCAAGTATGGGATTGAGGTGGAAGAAACCGGCGAAAACAAGCCCGATGGCGAGGAGGTGAGCCTGCGTGAGAGCCTGGCGGCGGTCAACAATTTTGCCTTCGAGCATTTTGAAAAAAATCTTTGGGAAAGCACCGAGGGCAAGCAGATCGGACTCAGCTATTTTCGCGAACGCCAATTTACCGACCCCACCATCAAAACCTTTGGTCTGGGCTACGCCTTTGACGATAACAACGCTTTTCTCAAGGCAGCCCTCGAAGCGGGACACAATGAAGACCATTTGCTCAAACTCGGCCTGGTAAAAGAAGGCAATTACGGGAAGTACGATTTCTTCCGCGGACGCGTCATCTTTCCCATCCGCAATGTGAGCGGGCGCACCATCGCATTTGCCGGGCGCACGCTCAAAAGCGACAACAAGGTGAAGTACCTCAACTCGCCCGAGAGTGAGCTCTACAACAAGAGCAAGGTGCTCTACGGCCTTTTTGAGGGAAAGCGCTCCATCATCCAAAAAGACCTCTGCCTGCTCACCGAGGGCTACACCGACGTCATTTCCCTGCACCAGGCGGGAGTGGAATACGCCGTGGCCTCTTCGGGTACATCACTTACGGAAGACCAGATCAAGCTCATCAAGCGTTACACCAAAAACGTGTCTGTGCTCTACGACGGCGACAGCGCGGGGGTAAAGGCGGCCATGCGTGGTATCGACCTGCTGCTGCAGGAGGGTATGCAGGTTAAGGTGGTCCTCTTTCCCGACGGCCACGACCCCGACAGCTACGCCCGCTCGGTAACCCGCGAAGTGTTGGAGGACTACCTTCAGAATGAGTCTAAGGATTTCATCGACTTCTTCATTCAGGTGCTCCTTCCGGAGGAAAAGAAAACCGACCCGGCGGCCAAAACCGCTGCCCTGCGCCGACTGGTGGAGAGCATGGCCCTGATTTCCGATCAGATCAGCCGAAGTGTATACGTCGAAAAGGCAGGCAAGGAACTCAACATTGCGCCTCAGGTTCTACACACTGAAATCAACAAAATACTCCGCCAAAAAAACCGAAAGCGATCTTACGACCGCGAAGATGATTATGAGGCGCCCGGCCTCGCGGCGCAGTTGGCACAGCAGTCTCTGCCGGAAAAGGACGGCCCCGAGGCGCAGCTCATCAAGGAGAAGGAAATCATGCGGGTGCTTCTCGTGCACGGCAATGCCGAGATGAAGCTCGAACTCGAAACAGACGACAGCAAAGGGGAAGAGATCATCCTGCCCGTGGCCGAGTACATGCTCCACGAGCTCTCTCTTGACGGGATCAACTTCACTTCCGAGGCATTTTCGCAGGTGATCCAAATTTTTCGCGACAAGTACACCGTTCTGGGCTCTTTTCCCGAAGTGTCGGATTTTGTGAAAGACCACATTCTGAGCGCTGCCGTGGCCGAATTGGTGGCCGAGCCCCACACCCTGAGCGAAAATTGGGAAGCCAAGCACCGGATTTTTACCGAGTCGGAGGCCGAGCACCTCAAGCGCACGGCCTGCGACCCCCTCATCCGCATCAAGCTGCAGCAGGTGCTCAATCTTATTAAGGATCTTGATGGCAAGTTAAAAGAATCGGCTGCCGATAAGGATGGTAAAGAAGAAGAATTAACTTTGCTCATACAGGAGAAGATGCGCCTCAACTCGCTCAAGTCGCAATTGAGTAATTACTTCGGCACGGTTATTCTCTGAATGCGTACATTTCAACCACCCGATGCAAGTATTTTTTAATTTCCCCATTTTCAGCACAGAAGTTTTTGAGCTTACCATTGGTAAGCTGCTCCTGTTTGTGTTGATTATCGTTCTGACACGTTTACTGCTTAGGCTTTACAAGGGGTTTGTACATAAGCAGGTGCGCTCGCTGGATGTGTTTGACAAAGAGAAGGAGGGCATCCTGTTGCGTGTGGGTAGGGCTGCGATTCGAATTATTTCCCTGGTTACGCTGATTACTGTTTTGGGTCTTCAGGAGCTGCTTGAATGGCTGTTGACCTATCAGGTAATCAAGTTTGAGAAGGTCAATATTACAATTGGTAAAATTCTTATTCTCATAATTATAATCATTTTTGCAAGAATTTTGTCCAGGTTGATCTTCTTGGTTTTGCGCAAGAATTTTTCCAAGAAGAGCTGGATCGACGAGGGCAAGGAGTACACCATTTTCAAGCTTACCAAGTATGGCCTCTACGGTTTTGCCTTCCTGATGGGGCTCACCAGCATCGGGATTGATATAAAACTAATTCTCACAGGTCTAGGGGCCTTGTTGGTGGGTATCGGTTTCGGTTTGCAATACCTGTTTTATGACCTCGTGGCCGGCTTGGTCATCCTCTTTGAAGGTCCTGTGAAGGTGGGTGATGTCATTGAAGTAAACGGACTTGTGGCCAGGGTGCAGCAGATTGATATTCGAACGTCCAAGGTCCTTACTCGAGACGGGAAGTACATCATCATCCCCAACTCAAATCTCGTGGGAGAGAAGGTGGTAAACTGGAGCCACGGCTCGGAACTCACCCGATTCAATATCGTGGTGCGGGTGAAGTTCGGCAGCGATACAGCCCTTGTCAAGGAGATCCTCTACGGATGTGCCTTGCGCCACCCCGACGTGAGTAAAAACAGGGAAATCATTGTTCGGTTTGAAGATTTCGGCGACAACGGCCTCCAGTTTAGCGTCTATTTCTGGGCGCGAAAAACGTGGGTAGTCGAGACCCTGCTCAGCGAAATCAGGTTTGACATCGACAAGCAGTTTCGCGAAAACGGAATCACCGTGCCATGGCCTCAGCGCGACCTGCATTTCATCAACCCTCCGCAGTCGAATGCAGGGGGAGAAGCGCCATTTATCAATCCTCCGAAAGATTCGTGATGTCTTTGGCTTCCAGTTGGAAGCTCGTCACCCCGTTCCAGTGGTTGCTGCCCACCGTATAGGCCATATCGAATCGGGCGCCCGACACGAGGCGGTCGTAGAGATCGGCGCACCTGAAGGCGATCACGGGAAAGCGGCCTGCCTTCGACCCCTCCTGATATACTTTAAACTTGAGGTGTTCTGTGCCCACCACGCGTACATCGGCTGCAGAGCAGCGCCTTGTGGCGAATACGGGTTCCCTGTTTTTGGGGCCGTAGGGTTTTAGCCTGTTGAGCTGGTTGAAAAAACCCTTAAAGTGCTCGTCGTGCCAGTCTTCGAAGTCGGCTTCCACGTCGATGTAGAGCTTGGGACGCCTGGTGAGGTCGCCCATTCCGCGGGCCACGGCCGCTTCGAACATGGAGCGAAAGGCTTCAAAATTTTCTGCTTTCAGGCTCATTCCCGCCGCCGATCGGTGCCCGCCGTAGTTGGTCAGGAGTTCGGCGCAGTCTTTCACTGCCTTAAAAAGGTCGAAACCCTCGATGCTGCGCGCGCTGCCCGTGAGCATACCGTCGATTTCGGTAAAAACCACGGTGGGCCGGTAGCACACTTCCGTGAGCCGCGACGCAGTGATGCCGATCACCCCTTTGTGCCAGCCGTCACTTTTCACGACAGTGGCACTCGCGGTGAGGTCGGGGTCGTAATCGCGCATGAGGTCTACGGCCAGGGCGGTCACTTCTTTATCGAGGATGCGGCGTTCGCGGTTGAGTTCTTCCAGCCTTTCGGCAAAAGGCATGGCCGAGGGCACGTCTTTTTGCGTAAGCAGCTGTACCGCCTCCCTGGCGTGGGCCAGCCTGCCGGCTGCATTGATGCGCGGGCCGATCTTGAACACCACATCCGATACGTCGAGTGTGCCGGCATAGGCAGCTTTTTTCAGCATTGCGCTGATGCCGGGTGGAGGTGTTTTGTTGAGCAATTGCAGTCCTGTCATTACCAGAGATCGGTTGAGCCCCGTGAGGTCTACAATGTCGCAACACGTTGCCACGGCGACCAGGGGCAGGGCTGCCTTCCAGTGCTCCTCGTTGAGGTTGAAGTGCCTGCAAAGCGCTCGGATGAGCAGGAAAGCCACACCACATCCGCAAAGTTCTTCTCCGTAAAGGGCGCAGTCTTTCTGCTTGGGATTGAGTATAGCCACCGCGGGAGGAAGCACCTCTCCGGGCATGTGGTGGTCGCACACGATAAAGTCGACGCCGAGATTTTTAGCTTCGGCGATCCGATCTACAGCGGCAATTCCGCAATCCAAGGCAATGACCAGCCCAAAGCCTTCATGTGCCGCGTACTCGACTCCCGCTTTGCTGATGCCGTAACCCTCCGCATACCGGTCGGGATTGTAGTATTCGACTTTGGCTTTCAGGGATTTCAAAAAAGTGTACATCACGGCCGTAGAGCAGGTGCCGTCTACGTCGTAGTCGCCGTAGACCAGAATTTTCTCGTCGTTTCGAACAGCCGTTCCAATGCGCGACACTGCAGTTTTCATTCCCTTCATTTCGGGAATGTTTGTAGAGGCATTCTCAGCGGGGCGCATAAAACTGCGCACAGCTGCGAAATTGCGGTAACCTCTGTTGTAGAGGATGCGGGCCACGATCGGGTGGAGGCCTTTGACCTCGTTCATGAGGGCTTTGAGGTTTTCGGGTGCACACGAAGGCGGGTCGGTCCATTCGGGCACTAATTTAAGGGCTTCTTCTTGGTGTTGCATTATCTAGGCGTTTAATTGATGTCTGTCCATAAAGTACATTTTCATGCCGGCTTCATTCATAAGGCCTGGTTCGTGGACTTGATCATGAACTTTATAAATAAGCTACTTGATTGTATGAACAGAACCTGTTAGGAATTCAACATTGTGCAACTTACGGATACGATCGACGTCCCAAGTTGTACAAGTTTAACTATTTTTGACGGTCTGAATAAATCTCATTACTTTTCACCTTTCAAAATGCGAGTTTTTCGCGCAGGCAATTCTTCAGAAAACAGAACGAAACTTTGATGAAATTTTCTATCTCCAGTATTGTGTTTCTTGCGGCAGCAGTAGTATTGATGCTCACGGGTTGCAGAAACGAAGCCAACCTGATTCCTGAAACTTGCTTCGACGGAATCCAAAACCAGGGGGAGACCGGAATCGACTGCGGCGGCCCGAATTGTGAAGCTTGTGCTCCGACCTGTGAAGATGGTGAGTCGAACCAGGGAGAATTCAGCCCCGTTTCCGCGACCAACCCCAATGTGATCGGGATCGACTGCGGAGGTGAGTTCTGCCCCCCCTGTGCGACCTGCGACGACGGAATTCGCAACGCCCACTGGGTGCGCGACCCCAACCTCACCCCGGGTGAGCTCAATCAGGACAGCGTTGGTATCAGCCCCAACGGAATTTTGTACAGACTCGTTATGGAGCGCGGCATCGATTGCGGTTTCCCTTGTGACTCTGTATGTCCGCCGTCTTGTGATGACGGCATAATGAACGGCTTTGAAACAGGGGTAGATTGCGGTGGTCCCAATTGTCCACCCTGCGCCTTCCCACCCAATTGCAATGACGGCATCCAAAATGGCCTGGAGACAGGCATTGACTGCGGAAGTCCCGAATGCCCGCTTAACCAGCAAGCTTGTCCCGATCCCACATGTAGTGACGGTATTCAAAACACCCACATCGAACTGACAGACATCCTTAATGAAGGCTATATTCTGGTCGTAGAAGCGGGTATCGATTGCGATAACAACCCGAACACTTCCTGCCCCGATTGCCCTGCGCCCACGTGCTTCGATGGAATCGTGAACGGAGGCGAGACAGGTGTTGACTGCGGCGGTCCATGCTTTACCCTTTGCTCGGAAGATGCCACCTGCAATGATGGCATAATGAACGGCGACGAAATAGGTATCGACTGCGGAGGCCCCGACTGCCCACCCTGCCCCAACTGTTCTGACGAATTTAAAAACGGCCCTGAGCTCAACGTAGACTGTCTGGACTACCCCATCCCATCGTACACGCAAGAAGATGGCACTGAATGTCCGCTTTGTCCTTCCTGCCACGACGGAGAGCAGACCCAATCACTCTTTGAGCTCGATATCGACTGTGGCGGGCAATGCGAGCCTTGTGATCAATACTTTATTGTTTCGAGCATTTCAAATAACAATGTTCAGGGAAATCAACAGTTTCTGGATCAATTCACTTTTAATGAAGCCTTGTCGATGTCCGGCAATAATGACACGATATCCGTGACCAATGCCTTGGACGTAGGTGGAGATGTGGGTGGTGTCGTTGGGGCGCCTTACCGCCGGATTCGTGCCATTCAACGCATCAACGTGCCGGGCAACGGAACTTTTGAAAGGGTTTTTGAAGTGTTGTTAGAAGGACCGGTGGCCAATCTCGAAGATACAGACGTGTTGGACATTGATGCCACAGGTTTTATTCCGGAAGGAACCACTGTAAGGTACCGTGAGGGTTTTATTGATGGCGAGTTTCAAGGAACCAAGGTGTATCAATCAGTGTTACCAATTATAGCGGAAGGGGACCCTGCGAACTCTCAATTTTCAGTAGATTATAACTTCTCGAATGAATCGGGAGGACTTTTGAGAGGCGAGATAAATTTCGTGAGGCTCCAGGAGTGTGTCGGGACTTTTTTAATGCCGATTTCTGTCACCCGCTCATCATTGATCGGGTCCATTCAACCTTATGAGAAACGTTTTAAACAAAATTTGTTTCCTGCGTGTTTTCACTTGCCTACATTTGCAGCGCAATGGAAAAAAGCAGAGAAGAGAAGGCCAAGGACGAAAAGCTCCTGAGTGATGTGACTGCATTGTTCATGACTTACGGCATCAAGGGTATGACGATGGACGACATCGCCGGGCAACTGCATATTTCTAAAAAAACCCTCTACCGCCATGTGAGCGATAAAGGCGACCTCGTGCTCAGCTGTGTGCGCATGGAGTGCGGCCGTGAAGAGGAAGAGATCCGAAAAATCGTGGCGAAGAACCTCAACGCCATCGACGAGAATATCGAGATCAGCCAATTCGTGCTGGCACAAATCCAGCAGGTGCACCCTTCTGTTTTTCTTGAGCTTGAGAAATTTTACCCCGAAGCCTGGATGCAGCTGCAGGACAGCCGTCAGGGTTTTACGGGCGAGGTGATTTACAACAACATTACAAATGGCATCCGCGAGGGGTTGTTCCGCGACGACATTCATGTGGAAATCGCAACCCGCCTGTGGATTTCGCGGATCAACGCCATTTTTGAGCCCAAGCTTTTCCCCATCAGGGAGTTTGACCTGAGCGAGGTGTACCGACAGATGTTCAACCAACAAATACGCGGCTTGTCGACTCCCAAAGGATTGGAATACATTGAAAAGCGAATTGAGCCGAAACTTAACCGATTGAAACTATGATCAAATCGATTCTCATCGCCGCCGCTGTGGCAGTCGGCACAGCCCTGTCGGCGCAGCCCTTGCGGCTCTCACTAAAGGAAGCCGAAAAGCAAGCGCTGGAGCACAGCTACGCCATGGTGAATGCCGAAATGGACATCTCAGCATCCGAGCGCGAGGTGAAAGAGGTATTGGCCCAGGGTCTGCCGCAGGTGGATGCCAATTTAGAGTACCAGCAGCTTTTGCAAATTCCGGTGCAGCTCATTCCCGGCGAATTTTTAGGATTGCCCCCTGGTGAATTTGCAGAAGTGCAGTTCGGTCTAGAGTATAATTTGACGGGAAACATTACGGCTTCACAACTCCTATTTGACGGAACTTACTTCGTGGGATTGCGCGCCGCAAAAACTGCCCTCGAGCTCACCGCCAATGCCAAAGTGAAAACGGCCGACAACACCCGCCGCTACATGGACATATCCATGAAGACCTTGAATTTTCTCATGGGTATCGGCATTGACGTGGAGGTAGAGCTCACTGACAAGATAGAGGAACTCGTGCAATTAAATAATAACGCCGCTTTTCTGCAGCGGGACCACGTATTGGACCGCCACCCCGATATTCGCATCGCCCGTACCAACGTGGTGGTGCAGGAGCTCACTGTGCAGGGTGCGCAAGCGGCTTATTACCCTCGCCTCAATATGTTTCTGAACCACCAGCAAAACGCCCAGCGTAGAGCATGGAATTTTGCCGAAGGCGGGAGGCCGTGGTTCCCCGCGACCATCTTGGGTGTCACCATGGACATCCCGATTTTCAGTGGTTTTGAAAGAAAGAACAATGTGCAGCGATCGAAAATCGAACTGGACCGCTCTCAGGTGAATCTCACCCAAGCGGAAGAAAACCTGCGCCTGGAGCAAAGACGGGCCATGGTCGATTATGAAAATGCCATGAAGGTATGGGAGACTCAAAAACAAAGTACGGCGCTCGCAGAGCGTATCAACGAGCGCACTTCGACCAAGTACAAGGAGGGCGTGTCATCGAGTACCGACCTGAATGTGGCCCGAACGCAAATGCTCAACGAGCAGGGCAAATACGTGGATGCCGCCCTTAAGCTGCTGACTGCAAAACAACAACTGGATAAAGCATTTAACCTTTTTGAAGACTGATTATGAGAAATTCAGGAAAACTGAACAAATCGATTTTGACCGTGCTGGGTGCTGCGGCGCTTTTTGCTGTTTCGTGCGATCAACAGCCCGAAGGCACGTTGGCAGAATACACCGCAAAGCGCGACTCGCTGCGCACTGAGCGCGATAAAATCGAAGCTGAAATCGCTGCCATATCCGAGAGAATTGCAGAGCTCGATACCACCGCGGAGCGACAGCTTGTCACCATTTATAACCCTGGTCGGGAGGTGTTCAGGCACTACTTCGAAGTGCATGGCAATGTTCAAACTGATCGGGCTGCCACCTTGTATGCCGAGAATCCCGGCCTTGTTCAGCAAATAAATGTGGAGGAAGGCCAACGCGTGAAAAAAGGCCATGTACTGCTGCGCCTGGATGCCGAGATGACGGCCCGAAACATAGCAGAATTGCAAACCTCGCTTGAGCTGGCTACCACGCTTTACGAAAAGCAGAAGCGCTTGTGGGACCAAAACATTGGCAGCGAAGTGCAATTCCTAGAAGCCAAGAACCGCAAAGAATCATTGGAAAACAACATCGCTACCCTCAGGGAGCAGAAGGGCAAAAGCACGGTTCGCGCTCCTTTTGACGGCGTGGTGGACAAGATTTTCCCGAAAGTGGGCGAAATGGCTTCCGGCCAAACCCCCGTGGCGCGAATGGTGAACCTCGACAACATCTACATCACCGCTGACATCTCTGAGCGCTATGTGGGCAAGATCAAGGACGGTGACAATGTGGACGTGGTCATTAACCGCAATGATACCATACACGCCGAGATATCGCGTGTGGGGCGCTACATCAATCCGAACAATCGCACATTTGAAATCCGAATCAACCTGGAAGATGCTTCGGAAGGACTGATGCCTAATTCGCTGGTGGTGTTGAGAATAAATGATTTTACAGCTGAGGATGCCATCGCCATTCCCTCTTCGCTCATTATGCAGGACGGCGAGGGCAAGGATTATGTGTTCACGATCGACACCCGCGAGCATTACGGTAAGGTGGCTCGAAAGCAGCCTGTGATTACAGGCATGCGCTATCAGGGGAAAACACTGGTTTCCGAAGGCATCGACGAAGCACTGCCCATCGTGGATAAAGGCGCGCGCAGCGTACGAGACGGCGACCGGGTAGAGGAAGTAACCATCTAAGGCAACAAGGCAATGAAAAAACTTCAACAGGGAGATAAAGGGTACAAAGAATTCGGATTGTCGTCGCTTTCGGTGACAAACAGAACCACTGTCTTTGTGCTGGGGGTGATCATATTGATCGGCGGAATTGTGGCGTACAACAACATGCCCAAGGAGAATTTTCCCGATGTGGTGACACCCGAAATTTATGTCGGAACGGCATATCCCGGAAACTCACCCCTCGATATTGAAAAGCTCATTACACGGCCTTTCGAAAAGGAAATCAACTCCATCACCGGGGTCGACGAGATCAACTCCACAAGCATACAGGGCTACAGCACCATTCAGGTTAAATTCAATTTTGATGTTACCCCTGACGAGGCCCTTCGCAAGGTCAAGGACAAAATCGACATTGCCAAAAGTGACAGCGATTTTCCCTCCGACCTCCCCTCTGATCCGAACATTTTCGAGCTGAATTTTTCAGAACTTATTCCCATTATGAATATCAACCTCTCGGGTGATTATTCTGTGGACCAATTGAAAAAGTATGCCGAATACCTCGAGGAAGACATCGAAGATCTGCCCGAAATCACCTCAGTCGACATACGCGGAGTGATGGACAAGGAGGTGAAAATTGACCTCGACGTGCTCGCCATGGAAGCCATGGAAATCAATTTTGACGACGTGGCCAACGCCATCTCGGGTGAGAATGTCACCGTATCGGGAGGCGATCTTTTGGTGGATGGATACCGCCGCAATGTTCGGGTGCTGGGCGAATTCAGCGACCCCCTCGACATGGGCGATGTGATCGTAAAGCGCGAAAACCAGGAGGTGGTCTATTTGAAAAATATTGCGGACGTCTCTTTCGGCGAAAAGGAAAAAGAGAGCTACTCGAGAGAGTACCTGAAGCCTGTGGTGATGCTCGACATCAAAAAGCGCGCGGGTGAAAACCTGATTGAAGTTGCTGAAAAGATCAATGTGATTGTGGCTGAAGCACAGGAAAACGTCTTTCCGCAAGACCTTACTGTTTCGATCACCAACGACACCAGCGATCAGACCAAAACCCAGGTAGATGAGCTCGAAAACAGCATCATCTTCGGGGTGCTTCTCGTGGTGGGCGTCCTGCTTTTCTTTCTCGGATTGCGCAACGCCATCTTTGTGGGGATTGCCATTCCGCTTTCGATGCTTACGAGCTTTTTAATACTCGGCGCCCTTGGAGTGACCCTCAACGTGATGGTGCTTTTCGGCCTCGTACTGGCCCTCGGTATGCTGGTCGACAACGGAATAGTGGTGGTGGAGAACGTGTACCGACTTATGGAGCAGGGCTATTCGGCCCTCGACGCCACTCGCCTCGGGGTGGGAGAGGTCGCCGTGCCCATCATCGCTTCAACGGCCACCACGCTGGCCGCATTTCTCCCGCTGGCTTTTTGGCCGGGGCTATTCGGGGAGTTTATGTTTTTTCTGCCCATCACATTGATTATCGTGCTGGGATCTTCGCTCTTCGTCGCGTTGGTAATCAACCCCGTGCTTATCTCGCTATACATGAAAGTGGGAGAGGAGAAAATCAGTATTCGCCGCATGCTGCGCAACAGCCTATTGTTTATCGGGGCAGGTGCACTTTTGATCACAGCAGGCCTCGTTTTTGAAATCAAGGCGATTACCTCATTCGGAAGTTTGGCGGTATTTATCGGACTCTCCGGGTTTTTGAACGTGTATGTGCTGCGGCCCGGGGCCCGTGCTTTGCAGACGCGCTGGCTTCCCGCATTGGAAGAGGCCTACCGGCGTTTTCTTACCTATGCACTGGTCGGCAAAAGGCCGTGGGGATTTCTCGGCGGCACCTTCGGATTGCTGATTGTGGCCGCCCTGCTGATGGGGGTTTTCCCGCCCAAGGTAATTTTCTTTCCCATCAATGAGCCGCAATACCTCAATATATTTATCGAAAAGCCCATTGGCACCGACATTGAGGAGACCAATGAGGTGACCCTCGCATTGGAAGAGCGCGTCATTGAAGTGCTCGACAAATATTATGAGCCCGGAAGCGCTACCTATGAATCATTTCTGATAAAATCGGTGATCGGCCAGGTCGGCGAAGGAGCCAGTGATCCCGCCCAAGGGCCTTCCATGGCCAATACGCCCCACAAAGGCCGCATCACGGTTCAGTTTTCCAAATTTCAGGACCGCCGCGGTGTGAGCACCACCGATGTGCTCGAAGAAGTGCGCGCCGCGGTGAAGGGATTTCCGGGAACGCAAATTACCGTGAGCAAAAATGAAGGCGGACCGCCGCAAGGGGCGCCCGTGAACATCGAAATACGCGGTGATGACTACGAAAAGGTGATGGCAGATGCCCTCGGGTTTCGGAACTTTATCAACGACCGCAACATCGGCGGTATAGAAGAGCTCAAACTTGACGTTGAGCTCGGAAAGCCCGAGATGCCCATCTATATCGACCGCGACAAGGCACGACGCCTCAACCTTTCCACCTATCAAATCGGCGATGCGCTGCGCACCGCCCTTTTCGGAAAAGAAGTTTCCACCTTCAAGGACGGTGAAGATGATTACCCCGTCAATATCAGGTTGATGAAAAAATACCGCGACAACGAAGACGCCCTGATGAACATGCGGCTCACTTTCAGAGATGCCGCGACAGGTAAAATCAAGCAAGTGCCGATCTCCAGCGTGGCCGAAGCCGAAAAAGCCACCACCTTCAGCGCTGTGAAGCGCCGCAACCTCGACCGGACGGTGACCATCACCAGCAATGTGCTCTCGGGCTACAACGCCAATGAAGTGGTTGAGAAGATTAAAGATGTGGTAGACGAATACGACTTTGATCCGCAAATGAGCGTTCGCTTCACCGGCCAACAGGAAGAGCAGGCCGAGGAATTCAGCTTTTTGAGCACCGCCCTTGCGCTGGCATTTTTCCTGATCATCCTGATAATTACCGCGCAGTTTAATTCCATTTCCACCCCGTTTATCATCGCCTTTGCCGTATTCTTCAGCCTCATTGGTGTGCTGCTCGGATTGGTGGTATTCCAAATGGATTTTGTGATCATCATGACCATGATCGGAATTATTTCCCTGGCGGGAATCGTGGTGAACAATGCCATCGTACTGATCGACTACACCAACCTGCTGCGCTCCCGACGTAAGGAAGAGCTCGATATGGAGGAAGACAACAAGCTGCCCTTTGTGGAAACCGTCATCGCCATTATCGAGGGAGGGCGCACGCGTCTGCGACCGGTATTGCTTACGGCCATCACCACCATCCTCGGACTGGTGCCACTGGCCATCGGGTTGAACATTAACTTCTTCACCTTACTGAGTGAATTCGATCCGCAGATTTATGTGGGTGGCGACAACGTAATTTTCTGGGGACCCATGTCGTGGACCATCATCTTCGGACTTTCCTTTGCCACCTTCCTCACCTTGGTGATTGTACCCGTGATGTACCTGATCCTGGCAAGGGTCAAGTACCGCCTGGTACACAAGCAGCCGGTTGCCTTTGACCGCGCTTCGATTGCGGCCGCCTATCAGGCAGCTGAAGGTACGTCTGAGAAGACCGAAGGATAAATCTTCGGAGTGCTTTTAACAGTGCAAAAGCGCGCCAGTCGAATTGCGGATTTGCGGAACATTTATTTTTTACTTTTGTTGTGCTACTCACACATCTACAATTCCGCTTATGGAGTCTTACAAAGCAGGTCCGCTACTGGATCAAATCGAATTTCCGATAGATCTTCGCGAAAAAATCAAAGAAGCCGAACTCTCGCAAGTCTGCGATGAGCTACGCGATTTTATCGTAGATGTGGTCTCCACCAAGGGCGGCCACTTCGGCGCCAGCCTCGGAGTGATAGAGCTGACTGTAGCCCTGCATTACGTGTTTAACACGCCTTACGACCAGGTAGTCTGGGATGTGGGACACCAAGCCTACGGGCACAAAATTTTGACTGGTCGCCGCCAAAATTTTCACACCAACAGAATTTACAAAGGCCTCAGCGGTTTTCCGAAAAGGTCAGAAAGCGAGTACGACACCTTCGGGGTGGGGCACTCCTCCACCTCTATCAGTGGTGCCCTTGGAATGGCAGTGGCCAACCGTTTGAAGGGTGAGCTCGACCGCCAGCACATCGCCGTGATCGGCGACGGGGCCATGACGGCGGGATTGGCTTTCGAAGGTCTCAACCACGGCGGATCGGTGGATTCCAACATGATCGTGGTACTCAATGACAATTGCATGAGCATTGACCCCAATGTGGGCGCGCTCAGAGATTACCTGACCGACATTACTACATCTCATACCTACAACAAAGTGAAGGATGAGGTGTGGAACCTTCTCGGAAAAATCAGCAAATTCGGACCGAATGCGCAGCACATCGCGCAGAAGATCGAAAATGCCGTGAAGTCGTCGCTGCTCAAGCAGAGCAACATGTTTGAGTCGCTCAACTTTCGCTACTTCGGCCCGGTAGACGGGCACGACGTTGACCACCTCGTGCAGGTATTGCGAGACCTAAAAGACATTCCCGGCCCTAAAATTCTCCACTGCCTCACCGTGAAGGGAAAAGGATACGAGCCCGCCGAAAGCGGCTCTCCGACCACCTGGCACGCGCCCGGCCTTTTCAATAAAGAGACCGGCGAGATCATCAAAGTGGTGCCCAAGAGTCCCGAGCCGCCCAAGTATCAGGATGTATTTGGATACAGTATCGTGGAGCTTGCCGAGAAAAACGAAAAAATTGTGGGAATCACCCCCGCCATGCCGACCGGCTCTTCACTGAAATTTATGATGGAGGCCATGCCCGACCGCGCCTTTGACGTGGGCATTGCCGAGCAGCACGCCGTTACATTTTCGGCGGGTCTCGCCACCCAGGGGTTGCTGCCGTTTTGCAACATCTACTCGAGTTTCATGCAGCGCGCCTACGACCAGGTGGTGCACGATGTAGCCCTTCAGAATCTCAACGTCATTTTCTGCCTCGACCGCGCCGGTTTTGCCGGTGCCGACGGGCCCACCCACCACGGTTCATACGACCTCGCTTACTTCCGCTGCATCCCGAATATGACGGTTTGCGCTCCGATGAATGAAAGCGAGCTGCGCAACCTGATGTACACCGCACAACTCGGAGATTGTGGACCATTCGCCATTCGCTACCCGCGCGGCAAAGGAGTGATGACGGAGTGGAAAACCCCTTTCAAGGAAATTAAAATCGGCACGGGCCGCCGAGTCCGAAACGGCAGCGACCTCGCAATCCTCACCATCGGTCACCCCGGCAATTTTGCCCTTGAGGCCGCCGAGAAGCTCAAACAGGACGGTGCTGACGTGGCTGTGTACGACATGCGCTTCGTAAAACCCCTCGATGAGGTACTCCTCCACGAGGTATTCGGCAAGTTCGACAAGGTAATCACCGTGGAAGATGGCTGCCTCATGGGAGGCATGGGCAGCGCGGTCGTTGAGTTTATGACCGACCATGGATACACGGCCTCCGTTAAACGCCTTGGCATCGCCGATAAATTCTTCGAGCACGGCAGCCAGAAAGAGCTTTATGCCGAAGCGGGCTTTGGTGTGGACGACATCGAAATCACAGCGCGTAAAATGCTCGCTGATCAGTTTAAGAAGTTGACGAAGTACGCGGCGGGGTGACCATGCATGCTTTTTCCCTGACTTCAGGGGACAGCGCACTTTGCGAGATAGGGGTTCCGCTGGATTTGCAATCCTGCGTCCCTCCGGCAAAAGCACAAGTTCTCGGAACTGCTTTGAGCGGGCCTTCGACCCGTTTGAACCAAATTTTATTCCACCACAAAAGTCACAAAGTGCACAAAGACAGGCATGATTGCAGAGCTATCAGGCTGCAGGTCTTTCGGTACCCACTAACTTCACGCGGCACAAGGAACGACACGCCGCAAGGTTTCGCAGGATTTGCAATCCTGCGTCCCTCCGGCAAAAGATAGCCTCATTGTTTTGTACGAATATTCGACCCGCGTTAAATGCTTTTCTACCACAGAAGGCACAAAGTGCTCAAAGTCTACGGATCAGGCGTCCGCATTCACCCTCCGATACAACCCCTCATCCTCCAGCATGTATTCCAGTACCGGCTTGCATTTGCTTTTACAGGC
>JAIVHQ010000280.1 GCA_020200995.1 Flavobacteriales bacterium | reverse complement strand
GCTCCGGTGTAGACCACTGCGGCGAGAAGTGCCAGTCCAACAATCCGCCAAAAATTAAGCCTGAAAAGGGAGAAGGTGGCCGTAAATACTTCCTTGGACTTGCGAATCACAGGCAGTTCGATCACGGTCTGAAGGGAGGTGATGAGTTCGTCTTTACCGATGGTGTCGGCATCGGTGCCGCGAAACAGCAGACGCGGATACCACCAAAAGTATAGCCCCACAAAGGCGAAGCAGCCGAAAATGAAAGCGCCTCGAACCACATCGTGAAGCTCGGTGAGCCGGGTGAAAAAGCCCTCGATAAATCCGGCTGCCACAAAAACGGGCACCAGGCCGAGCATAATCTTAAACGCCCTTCTCGCACCGATTTGGAACGACTGCATCCGCGGAAGAGTGCCCGGGTACAGAAGGCCGCGTCCCATGGTGAGGCCCGCCGCTCCCGAAATCACCAGCGCTGAAATCTCGAGGGCGCCGTGCATCCAAATGGTGAGAAAACTCTCCCCGAACAGGGCCCTTTCGATAAAGAAATACTGAAAAGTACCGACCATGATACCGTTGTAAAGCATGATGATGAGGGTGCCGATGCCGAAAAAGGCGCCGAGTACAAAAGTGCGGAAGGCCACCAGAAGGTTGTTGAGCGTGATGGCCAGAAACATGTCGATCTCTGCGCTCTGCTTGTAGACACCCATGGGTTCGCCACGGCGGATGTTGTTCTCGGTCATCGACACGTAGTCGTCGCCGAGGATTACGGCCGCGAAATCGGGGTCGTGGATGCTCGAAAAAACGCCGATGGCCATGCTTAGCACAAAGAAAATCAGTGAGATATTGAGCTCACGCCGGGCGCGGTAGAGGGCATGTGGAAGATCTTGGGTAAAAAAGTAGAGCAGCGGACGGCCCTTTTCGCAGCGTCGCTTGTAGAGGTCGAGGTATACTTTTCGTGAAAGGTTGTTGAGGTACACGCGAATACTGCGACGGCCGTAATAGGTGCGGGCGTATGAAAGGTCGTCGGTGATGCCGGTGTAGAGGTCGCTGAGCTCATCGGGTCCGGGCTGTGCGCGACCGTCGGCGAAAGCCTCAAAGCGCTCCCATTTTTCCTTGTTTTGGTCTACAAACTGCCTTTCTCGCATCGCTTTTCGAACAACCGCTAAAGGTATCCAATTTTGTGCGAAATTTGCAGACAGATGAGAAAAGTCAGCATCCGTACAGCCCAGAATGTCGCCATCGATTTTCCGCTCGCCTCCATCGGGCAGCGCATGCTGGGGCTCGCCGTCGATCTCATGGTCATGGGGGTCGGTGTCTTCATCCTCTTTCTCCTTTTGGTATCACTCAACCCCAATTTCGTCTACCTTGTTTTCATCGTCTTCCTTTTTTACACCCCGGTGTCGGAAATGCTCATGGATGGCCAAACCCTCGGAAAGAAAATGGCATTGACCCGCGTGGTCAACATCAACGGCAAGGCGCCGGGCTATTTCGAAACCCTGATCAGATGGGCCTTTCGCATGGTCGATATCTGGTTTTCGCTCGGAGCCATCGGGGTGATTTTTATCAGCACCGGCGCTCGAGCTCAGCGCCTCGGGGGCATATTGAGCAATACCATGGTGGTGAGTCTGAAAGGTGAAATGGAGTTGAGCCTGAACGATATACTTCGCATCGACGACCGCAGTAAGTACGAACCCGTGTACCCCGACGTGTACCGATTCAAGGAGGACGAGATGCTCACCGTTAAAAATGTGGTGGACCGTTACCGGAAATTTCGCAACGTCGCCCACGCCACCCTCGTCGAAAAGACGGCCCAAAAATGCGCCGATGTACTCGGAATGAACACCCCGCCCGACGACAAGATGACTTTTTTGAAAACCCTGATCAAAGACTACATCGTGGTGACGCGAAGTTGATGGCCACCGAGCGCAAATACCCGCCGATCGAAACCCTGGACCGTATCCGCAAATGGTGCGACATGCAGGAGCGCGCCCACAGCGATGTGCGCCGCAAACTCTCGGCCTGGGGCGTGTATGGCGACGAGACCGAAAACATCATCGCCGAACTCATTTCGGCCAACTACCTGAACGAAGAGCGCTATGCCCGCGCATTTGCCCGCGGAAAATTTCGCATCAAGCACTGGGGCTGGCGCAAGATAGAAGCCGGACTTCGCGCCAAGGGGGTGTCAAAATTCAGCCTGAAGGCCGCCCGCGAAGAGTATGACGAGGAAGACCACAGCGACGTGCTCTACACGCTTTTGCAGAAAAAGCGCAACACCCTCAGCGAACCCGACCCCTGGAAACGGCGCGCCAAGCTCATGCGCTTTGCAGCCGGCAAAGGTTACGACTTCGACGCCACCCGGCAGGCACTGGATCGCCTCGGAGAGGAGGAAGACTGAATCTGCGCCGCGCCCCGCTTTTTTCCCGGAAAGGCACCCCAAAACACCACCTCGAATGCACGACCTGCGCACCCGACAAGGGCCGCGAGTCTGCTGCCGTCGTCACCCCGATTAAGACGCTTTAAGAGCCAATTTTTACTGATTTTATCGTACTTTTGCGGCCATGATTTCAACCGAACAGATCAACAACATTGCAGGGCGCCTGGAAGCGTTAAGGGGGTATCTTTGACATACCCGGCAAAAAAATAGAAATACAAGAAGACGAGAAGCATACCATGGCTCCCGACTTTTGGGACGACCCCAAAAAAGCGGAGACCGTGATGAAGCAGATCCGCAACAAAAAGATTTGGACCGACGCCTTTGATAAGGTGGAAACCCACGCCGAAGACCTCAAGGTTCTCCTCGAGTTTTACAAGGAGGATGAAGCCGACGCTGCCGATGTGGAGAAGCAATACAACGTGGCCCTCGAGGCACTTGAGGAGCTCGAGTTCAAGAACATGCTAAGTTCTGAAGAAGACACCCTCAACGCCGTGATGCAAATCACCGCGGGTGCGGGAGGTACAGAGAGCTGCGACTGGGCCTCGATGCTCATGCGCATGTACATGATGTGGGGGCAGAAAAGCGGGATGAAGGTCAAAGAACTCGACTTACAGGAAGGCGATGTGGCCGGCATCAAGTCGGTGACACTCGAATTTGAAGGGGAGTTTGCCTTCGGCTACCTCAAAGGCGAAAACGGCGTGCACCGACTCGTGCGCATCAGTCCGTTTGATTCCAATGCCAAGCGCCACACCTCTTTCGTATCCGTGTATGTGTACCCGCTCGTGGATGATACCATCGAGATCAATGTGAATCCCGCCGACATCACCTGGGACACCTTCCGCTCCGGCGGTGCAGGTGGTCAGAACGTGAACAAAGTGGAGACGGGCGTGCGCCTGCGCCACAAGCCTACGGGCATTGTAATCGACAACACGGAAACCCGATCGCAGCTGAAGAACAAGGAGAAAGCCATGCAGCTTCTCAAGTCGCAGCTCTATGAAGCTGAGATGAAGCGCCGCCTCGAAGCGCGCGATGAGATCGAAGCCGGGAAGATGAAAATCGAGTGGGGATCGCAAATTCGCAACTACGTGATGCAGCCCTACCAACTGGTGAAAGATGTACGTACCGGACACGAAACCTCTGCGGTCGACGACGTGATGAACGGGGAAATAGACGGTTTTATCAAAGCCTTCCTCATGGAATACGGAAAGGCCAAAACGAACGCATAATGTCCGACAAGTTTACCATTTACCACAACCCGCGCTGCCGCAAAAGCCGAGAAGCGCTGGCCCTTTTACAGGAAAACAACATAGAGCCCGAGGTGGTGCGCTACCTCGACAGTCCGCTGAGCAGCGAAGACCTGCGGCTGATTGTCGCCAAACTCGATGTGCCTGTGAAAGCCATCGTGCGCACCGAGGAGAAAGTGTACAAAGAGATTTTAAAACTGATCAAATAATGGATTACCGAATAGAAAAAGACACCATGGGCGAGGTGAAAGTCCCCGCCGATAAATACTGGGGGGCCCAAACGGAGCGCTCTCGCGGAAACTTCAAAATAGGTCCGTCTGCGAGCATGCCCCTCGAAATCATTTACGGCTTTGCCTACCTCAAGAAGGCAGCTGCCCTGACCAACACAGCGCTGGGCGTATTGCCCGCCGAAAAGTCAGAGCTCATCGGTAAGGTGTGCGACGAGATTTTGGAAGGCAAGCACGACGACCAGTTTCCGCTGGTGATCTGGCAAACCGGATCGGGCACACAGAGCAACATGAATGTGAACGAAGTGGTGGCCAACAGGGCCCACGTGCTCAAGGGCGGCAAGCTCGGCGAGGGCGATCGCTTCATCCACCCCAACGACGATGTGAACAAGAGTCAGTCGAGCAACGACACCTTCCCTACAGGGATGCACATCGCGATCTACAAAAAGATTGTGGAGCACACCATTCCCGCGGTGCAGCGCCTTAAAGACACTTTTCAGGCCAAGAGCAATGCCTACCTCGACGTGGTGAAAATAGGCCGCACCCACCTGATGGATGCAACGCCGCTCACCCTGGGGCAGGAATTTTCGGCCTATGTGGCCCAGCTCAACCACGCATTGCGCGCTTTGCACAATTCGCTCGATCACCTGAGCGAGCTCGCCCTCGGCGGCACGGCAGTGGGCACGGGCATCAACACCCCGAAAGGCTATTCCGTAAAAGTAGCCGAAACAATTGCCGAGCTGACGGGTCACCCGTTCAAAACGGCCGAGAACAAGTTTGAAGCCCTCGCGGCTCACGACGCCCTCGTGGAAGCCCATGGCGCCCTGAAGCAACTGGCGGTGAGCCTGAACAAGATCGCCAACGACGTGCGCATGCTCGCATCCGGTCCCCGCAGCGGTATCGGAGAGATCAACATTCCCGCTAATGAGCCGGGGAGCTCCATCATGCCCGGCAAGGTAAATCCGACCCAGGCAGAGGCGCTTACCATGGTGTGTGCCCAGGTGATGGGCAACGATGTAGCCGTTGGTGTCGGCGGAATGCAGGGCCACTACCAGCTCAACGTTTTCAAGCCCGTGATGGCTGCGAGCCTCCTGCAGTCAGCAACCTTGCTTGCAGATGCCTGCCTGAGCTTTGATGAGCACTGCGCACAAGGCATAGAGCCCAACATGCCCGTTATCGAGCGGAATTTGCATAACTCACTCATGCTCGTGACGGCGCTCAACCCCCATATCGGTTACGACAAGGCCGCCAAAATCGCCAAAACCGCCCATGAAAACGGCACCACCCTGAGGGAAGAAGCCGTGAACCTTGGCTACCTCACCGGCGAGGAATTTGACGAGAAAGTGAATCCCATCGAAATGACAGGCCTGAACCCCGAGGGGAATTTGGGTTTTTAAAATCTGATGACAGAATGAAGATTAGAAGGGCCGGGAGGCCCTTTTTTTATGGTTTTTTAGAATGGTGATGTGGCGGCAAGGCTAGCGAAGTATTTGTGTATTTCGTTTCTAAAATGCCCGCTTCTTTTTTGAAAGTAGCACCTAATAACGATGCTCCGCAGTGGCATTCGCCCTGCGGAATTATTTTCCGAGATTTCGTTTTATAAGATTTCTTGTATCGACTTTCCGCAGGGCGCATGCCCAGCGGAGCATTACGTTTCGGAGAGACTTTATTTTTTGAGAATAGGTATGTCTTTACACTATTCCTTTCATTCTACAATTAATTGATGATAAAGGTGCTCCGCAGTGGCATTCGCCCTGCGGAACTATCTTCTAAAGCCGGATTTGCTACAGAATGCTTGATTTGACTTCTCGAAAGATTGGCCTCTGTCCGGCAGGCGGGCAAATCATTCGGAGCTTCAGTAAAAAATATGGCACACAGACTTTCTAAACGTACTTTCCGTTCTTCCCGGCTTTGAGGTCGGTGACGATTTGCTTAATTTTTTGCTCGTTGTCTTTCGGACAAATCAACAGTACATCATCGGTGTCCACCACGATGTAGTCGTCGAGGCCGTGCATTACCACGAGCTTGTTTTCAGGCACGTGGACCATGTTGTCGCGGCTGTCGCGGAGCAGCACGTTTTTGCCGTTAACGGCGTTGTTTTCCTTGTCTTTTTTGATGTGGGTGAAAAGCGATCCCCACGTTCCGAGGTCGCTCCAGCCGAAGTCACTGAGCACCACGTTTACGTTGCTGGCCTTTTCCATGATGCCGTAGTCGATGGATATGCTTTCGCAAACGGAATATACCGTGGCGATGCGTTCTTCCTCTTCGGGAGTGTTATAGAAGGGCGTGATTTCTTCAAAAAGTTCATCCACTTCGCTGAGGTGGGTGCGAAAAGCCTCCATAATGGCCGGGAGGGTCCAGACGAATATGCCGGAATTCCAGTAAAAATCTCCACTTTTCAGAAACTCGCGGGCCAGTTCGATGTCGGGCTTTTCCGTGAAGGTTTTCACCCGCTTTACATTCGGGTCTTTCACATCGGGCGCATCGGTAAACTGGATGTATCCGTAGCCCGTGTCGGGGCGGGAGGGCTTGATGCCGAGGGTCACGAGGTTTTTGCTGGTCCGCGCCTGATCCAAGGCTGTTTCGATGGTGTTCATAAAGGCGTTCGACTTCATTACCAAGTGGTCTGACGGTGCCACGATAACCGCCGCTTCGGGATCGCGAAGCTTGATTTTGTGGTTGGCATATGCGATGCAGGGCGCCGTATTGCGCCGGCTTGGCTCGAGGAGCACCTGCTCGGCGTTGATCTGTGGCAATTGTTCGTGCACAAGGTCCTTATACTGGCTGTTGGTTACGATGTAGATGTTCTCGGGCGGACAAATGGCGGTGAAGCGTTCAAAAGTCTGCTGAATCAGCGACATGCCCGTGCCGAGCACATCGTGAAATTGCTTGGGTAGAGAAGTGCGGCTCATTGGCCAAAATCGGCTGCCGATGCCTCCGGCCATGATGATGCAGTAGTTTTTCGGATTTGTCATGGGTTGATCAGGTATGTTTTCGTGACGTTGATGTCATTTCAGTGTTTTTCTTTTACAAAGGCTTGATTGCAACTGATAAGGCCGAGAACCACCAACATCTAATAATCCTCTGCTGATAAAGTCCAGGATTTGATGTTTGAAGAATACGCGGAGATTAATGGTAACGGTTTCTTATACTTAACTTAATTTAAGTAACATACGCTGCCCAGCATCAGATTTCAATCGGTGCAAAGGTAAGAAAAAGGGAGGGGTGGAAGGGGGCGATTTACAGCGTTCATCGATCCAATGGTCGATGCGGCCTTTTATCGGTCTGCAGAATCTACCTGTGCCCTTCCGGAGATGAGGTAACGCCTGCCGTCGCCCAGCCGCTCGCAGAGGTAGCGGGTGCGCTTCTTTTCGAGCGATTTAAAAGCTTCGTCGCGAAACAGGAAGGTCGAACCCACCGATAAATCGCCTAGAAACAGGGTGTCTTTGTCGTCGTAAAGCGCAAGGGCGCGGTTCAGTACCGGACAGCTGCAGCTCGATGCTGATGGCGAGGCCACATGGGCACGCAGGGCTTTTTCGATTTCCGGAGGGAAGACCTTTTTCTCGATAAAGGGGGCGAGCATCTCCGTGTAAATGCGTTTCCATTCGCGGCCGTGTGGTTTCACGCGGCGGCCGTATTGCCCATGACAGGCGAGGTGCGCAAACTCGTGCACTGTGGTGATGAGAAAGCCGTAGGGGTTCAGATCTCCGTTTACCGAAATGGCGGCGGGCATGGAGCGCGTTCCCGCGCGAAAATCACCGAGTTTAGTTAGCCTTGGGCGCGATACGGTAAATCTCACTCCGTCGTCTACAATCCAGGCGGCGATCAAATCTGAAGTGCCCTTCGGTAAATACGGCTGCAGCGATGCCGCAATGCCGGCGATGCTTTTATCCCTGTTCATCAGGTGAGCACAGGAGTGCGGGCTGTTTCATTATTTCCGGAAGGGAGCTCACTGGTCCACTTCGGGCAGGTATTGCACTTTTTCTTCGGGTTCGGGCTGCAGGCCGAAAGGATTGCCGAAGCTATTAAAAAGAGGGCCATTCTCCGAAATATCATCGAGTCTTTCATACTTTACAAAACTAATAAGGATGAATCATTGCGAAAAATTAAATTTGCAGGCTGTACTTGAAAAAACAAGTACCTTGGCACCACCGCTAAAAACGCGATATTGGATCTCATTTATCACATCGGAAGGTATTGTCAGCTGCTTTTAAGGGTATTTTCTAAGCCTGAGAAGTTCTCGATCTATTGGACTCAGTTCGTCAAAGAGATCGATAAGATAGGCATAGGCTCCATGGGCTTGGTTGCACTAATGTCGGTATTTATCGGGGCTGTAATTGCCCTGCAAACCGCCTCGGCCATCGACTCACCGCTGGTGCCCAGCTACGCGGTGGGCTTCACCACGCGGCAATCCATCATTCTGGAATTTTCGCCTACCATGCTCTCGCTCATCCTCGCGGGAAAAATCGGCTCCAACATCGCCTCCGAGATCGGCACGATGCGTGTCACCGAGCAGATCGACGCTCTCGAAATTATGGGGGTGAATTCGGCAGCCTTCCTGATGCTACCAAAAATTCTTGCGGGAGTTTTTATATTCCCGTTTATGATCATGATCAGCATGGGGCTTGGAATCACGGGCGGTTGGTTTATTTGCGACGCGACCGGTGTGGTTTCCTCCTCCGATTTTATCTACGGCCTTCAGCTCGATTTTAAGCCCTTTCACGTGACATACGCCATCATTAAGTCCGTGATATTTGCATTTATCATCACATCGGTATCTTCATACCACGGTTTTTACGCCAAAGGAAGTGCCATCGAAGTGGGCAAGAGCAGTACCTCTGCCGTGGTTTACAGCAGTGTGCTCATCCTGATTTTGAATTACATCCTCACCCAATTGCTCTTGTTTTGATCGAAATAAAAAACGTCAGTAAGTCATTCGGAGATGAGCAGGTCCTCAAGGACATCAGCTTTACCTACGAGCGTGGCAAGGTGAATGTAATCATCGGGCAGAGCGGCAGCGGCAA
>JAIVHQ010000279.1 GCA_020200995.1 Flavobacteriales bacterium | reverse complement strand
GGTAAGCGAAGCGCAACGGGGTGTCCAAGAAGGTATCATCGTATCGGCCCTCGGTAAAAATCATGTGTTCAGGGTAGCTGCCCTCAAGCGCGTCCTCATCCCACGCTGTAAATACAAAAGCCTCAAAGGTCGAAATCGGGGCAGGTGTCGGGTGAACGAATACTTCGACCGGCAGTTCTACGGTACTGTTTTCACCGTCATCCACAAGAATGGTTGCAAAAGCTTCCCCGGCCTCCTGCGGGTCGATGTTGAGCAATCCACCAATCGGGGTGAAATCGGCGGCGGTTCCCTCCTGCTCGCCAACTTCATAACTCAGCGCTTCGCCATCGGGGACTGAAAAAAGGGCATTCAAATCAATGGTCTCAATTCCATCTCCCGCAATGAGCTCCAGCCTGAAGAGCGGCTCGGAAATACCCGGCGGCGGGTTACCGCCCGAAAAGGGAATGGCGTCGAGTGCCACATTGTCAAACCGATTATTGCCCGCTGTTCCGCCTTCGCCCTCTGTAATAGTAAGCCTTACGGCAAAATCGGGATTGTCCACAACACCTTCAAACATCGAGAAGTCGCGTTCATAGACCACGGGATCGTCGTTGTAAACTTCAAAGCTATCGACCGGCACGAACTCAACCAGGTCGGTTGAAAAGCTTATGAGGTGGCGCCCTGCTCCCTGACCCGATCGACGGGCTTCGTAAGAAAATACCGGCGACTTGTACCCGGTGGTGGGAAGTGAAAAAATCAACTCTACATTTTCGGGCTGCTCGATGCGGAGGTGGTCGCCTGCGGGTTGATCAAACCGGACATTCGCTGCGTCAAAGCCAACTCCTTCGTCGAAATTGAAGACGGAGGGCACCGCATTGTTTGCCGTAAGGCTGCCCCCGCCTACCGTAAAGAAAGGGGTAATCCAAACACCGTCGTTAAAAGACCAATAGTGCAAAGGCTCTGCAGTGGGAATCGGTTCGAAAACCGCTGTGTACGTCACATCATCGCTCGGCGATATGTAAAGGGTGTCACTCGTATCGCCTGTTTCGAGCCAGTGCGAAAAAACATGATCGGGTGCGGCCTGCGCAGATATCGGGAGCTCCACATCATTGTAATACTTGCCGCTCCAGGGGTACGATCCTCCACCTTCGATATAGACGGAATCGGGGTGAATGGCGATGGAATTGACCTTGACATAGCCGCCTTGCGCGGGTTGTACATCCACGGTTAAATCATAGGAGCCCGAGAGTTGGAAAAAACTGACCATGTCTTCTTCCATCACCCCTTTTCGGTTTTCCGCGAAAGTACGTACCAGGTCGAGGTGCTCCTGCCTGAATGAGGGTTCCGGTCGGTGCCACCGCTCGTAGTGCTCTTGCATGTAGGGCGAGATGCGGTCGTCGAATTCAGTGATTATTGCGTCCAGCCTTTCCGGCAAAAAAGCGGTGTTGAGGAGATCAGCAAAGCGGTTGATGAAATCATATTTGAAAAAATCGCTCTGAATCATTGCCCTCAGCGGCAAGGTTTGCGAAGGACCGTTGGGCGCCCAGGCGGGGCTGTTGGAAGCGGGGTTGGCCGTGGTTGCGTTCACGTTGTCTAGCCCGGTGCAATAGACCAGTCCGTTCCTGTCGTAGTCGCAATGGGGCCCGAAGGCAAATGTGTCGTCGAGGTCAAAGAGGAGCCAACGCCACTTACCGCCCTCCGCTTTCGGCTTCCAGAATCGCACATTCTTGCCGGGCTGATCGGTGTTCATGACAAAGATCTGGTGAATGTGGTGGTCGCGAAAGTTCTCGATGTCCACTTGATCGCGTACCGTCTGAAAATTATCCTCATTGTTGAGATCGGCATTTTGCCAATGTGTGCGAAGGCTGTTGTAGCTTACGCTGCTGCCATATACGGGGGTTGCAATCCCTTCGAGCATATCGATTTCATCGCGCTCGTATCCGTAGTTGTTTTTGATGTAATTGTCGTCGTAGCGCTCCCGGATGTTGAGGATACCCCAGTACTCACCGTTGATGAATGACACCAGCGGGCGGTAGTTCATGAAATCATAATCGGCATATCCGCGCAAGAGCTGCTGTGCAAAGGCGTCTCGAAAATAGGTACGCGACCATTCGGACCCCGAATTTCTTAGAATCATCCGCTCCTGAACCTCAGGAGCCTCTTCATCATCAAAGATGTTGTAATCCAATTCAGTCTTTCCATATTGGCCCCGAAAGTAAAGCCTCATACTTTTGATTGCGTATCGACGGGAGTTACCGCCATGAAGGCGGAGGCCTATATTGGATGCGTAAACGGGAGCCCCGTCGGCCTCGAACAGCTCAAAATGGGCCTCGCGCTCCCAGTTGATGCCCGTTGAATTAAAGTTGGTGTAAATCCCTGCAGGCCCCAGTAAGCTTTCTTCGGGAAGGGTGATACACACGCGGCCAAGGTCGTATCGGGAATCTGCTTCGGGGTCTACGATGTAGGTACCCGTGGTGGTGAGGGAAGGAATGTCACCGTCGCGAAATGCCCTTACGCGCACGGAAGTACCTTTGTAAACAGGGTTCATGGGCGGAAACCAACGGTACCATGCGGGCACTATAGAGGAAGTGGTGGGGATGGATGAAATTCCGTCGGGATCTCCCAACCGATTTTCGATTTGGAGCGGACCTGTGTAGAGCGGTGAACTCTCATCAGGTACGCTGCCGTCCAGGGTGTACCTCAATTCCACCCCGGCATCCTGATGGGAAATCATTAGGTCAAAATCCTCCGTGTAAAATCCGGAAGGTGTGAGCAGTTCGGGCGGTGCCAGAAATGCTTCTGCCCCTTCCGCATTATTGTTGGTAAAGCCCGCTGTGGGAGATAAAAAATATAAAAAATCGCCCGATCCGTCGGATTGGCGCCCGTACGACATATTGTTGGCCAAAGCCGTAGCAGGGACAAAGTCTGCCACAACTCCTTCGGAGTTAGACAGAATCACGGGCTCACCTTCGGAACTGAGGCGGAAATTGGTGTGGATTTCGCCACCCGCCCCTACTTTGTCTTTGCCGGAAACCCACACGAGAAGAAACCCATTGGGCTCTATGATTTTGTCGGGCAGCACGTAAATCAGCGGATTTGCTTCATCATCAGAAATGAAAAACCCTTCGAGATTCACCTGTTCACTGCCCGCATTGTAAAGCTCGATCCAGTCTTCGTAATCACCGTCCTCGTCGGTGATGATTTCTGAGTTGGAAGCACAAATTTCGTTGATGAACACCTGACCATGAACAGGAACTGAAAACACGAAAAAAATCAGCGTCAAAGACCTGCACTGAATTAAAAAACTTCGTTCGGAACCGACACCGATTATCCGTCGAAGAATGGAGTTGAAGTTCATTGGGATCGAATTACTACGAAAATATGCATTTCATAGCGGGGAGCAAAACGCAGCAGTTGGCCGGCAAGGGGCCGGCAGGATGAAATATGGTGTGCCATTGATTTGAATCCGCAAAATCAGGAAATGCCCTTGGGAATATAGACCCCACTCCCGGCTTGCTCCCTGTTAAAGTAACATTCAGCACGCCTCAGGGTAAGCAGGGCTTCGAAGTACTTGTTATCACTGAATGTATCGAGAAATTTCACGGCCTTTTCATAGTGCTTCAGGGTCAAATGCTCCTCCCCCACAGGGCGCAACACATCCTTTACCGGGGAAATCAAATAATATTGCTTTTCAGGGGTAAGAAATTCACTTTCAATGTTTTTTCACACATATCTATGGGCATCAGAGAATAAGGTCTCGTAGATCAGGTGCTCCACTTCACTTTTAAGACTGTCAAGACTCGGTGTCGGGCCCGACACCGCGAAAACCACATTTGCCGAAAGTCACAACAACATTGCCGCAGCCATTGATAACCCGACGCACCTCATCAATTTCCCCATTGCAGCGAAGTGTTGAAATGCAATGTAAACGACCCACGCTTTAACATTGGCTTGTCCTGTATTTGAATGCGCCAACACAGGTTTGGCTCAACGCTCTACATGTCTCACATCAAAATAGTTATTTTTTGGACACTGACGCTTTCATCGACTTTCGCGATTTTACACTCGCGAAACTGTACGCCTCTTTGTAATTCTCCAGCAGCACCTTCCAGTCAAAACTTTCGGAAAAGTCTTCGAGTTTGTTTCGCTGAATCATGCGGTACCTTGTGGTCGTTTTAACGAAATGAAGCATAAACCGCGCAAGATTTTCCGCAGCTTTCTTGGGGCTTTGGTTGTGCCTTTGAAGCACGTATACGCCTTTGTCTTCGTGGTCTTCGTCCATGCCTTCCACGTATTTACCAAACCCTGACAGGTCGGATGTAACTGCGGGGACCCCGCGGGCCACGCATTCCAGCGGGGTGTAACCCCAGGGCTCGTAGTAGCTCGGAAAGATTCCGAGGTGGCAACCGCGCACAAACTGACCGTAATCCATCCCGAACAGGGGATTGGTGGACTCGATAAAGTCGGGGTGGTACACCACTTTAACGCGGTCGAGGGGAGAGTTGACCATCTGCTCGTTTCGGAGGTAAGAGAGGAGTTCGTCTTCAATGTCGTTCACCAGGTTGTGGGTCACAATGATGGGCCATGCTTTTGTTTTCCACGACTGAATGGTACGTCGGTAACGCAGCTTCCAGTAGTCGTCGATCAATAGATTGAGGTCGGGAAGCCTGTGTTCGTCGCGCGAACTGGAGGCTGCGTAAAACAGGCGCTCGCCGAGTTGCTTTTCAATGGCTTCGCAGTTTCTTCTGATTTCCTGCATCACGCCGCGCGATTCAAGCACGTCGGGATTGATGGACCAGGTGGGGCGTTTGGTAATGAAAAACATCACCACCGTTTTCTTAATACCCTCTCGTTCCATCATCATGTTAAGCCACTTAAGGGCCATGAGGGTAATGTCGAATCCTTTGTTTTTGTACTCGTACCGTCCGGAGGTGAAGAAGTACATCGTGTCCTCAAGCCATCCGGCTTCTTGCCGAGGAGGTGCTCGCATTCGAGCCCGGTCACTTCGCTCACCGTAGTGAAGCAATCTGCTGCGGCGGAGGTTAACCGCTCGATTTGAACCTGCGGAAGGATGCCAAACCGCTTGGATTCGAGGGCCCAGTCGTAATGGTTGATTTTTTTGTAAAAATCATTGTCACTGCCGGCGAGGTACCGACCGAGCATGGTGGCGTGGGTGGTAAAAACGGTCGACACAGGGAGTTTATCTCGCTTGATATCGAGGATGGGCAGGCTCGCCATCCATTCGTGAAAATGTCCGATAAGCTCTCGTTTTCCCTTGAGGACTTCCTTGCTCAAAATGGTAAAAAAGGTGCGGTTGAGGTCAGACCAAAGGATCATTTTTTCCAGAAGCGCATCCTCTTTATTCACGAAGATGCCGTGGTCATCCTTGAGGTGGCGGTGGAGGGTGTCGAGGCGGTTATAAACATTCTGGGGATTGAGCAGAATGGCCTTGGGGCGTCCTGTTACGAGCCAGTGCCCGTACCACACTTCGTAGCCCATGTTTCGCATCTTCTCAACCGCGCGCCCAATGGGGTCGGAAAGGTTGTGAATTTGGTCAAATTCAGCAGCAATATCTTTGTCTTCCAAAGGTCCGAGCAGACAGTAATTGTCGCCCCAAGCCTCAACGGCGGCGGGCACTTTTGACCGAATTACGGTGTATATTCCTCCTACCTGATTGCACACTTCCCATGCGCATTCTACAACTATTGGACTTTCTTTATCGGCTGCCATGCGGTCTCTTGTATTTTAAGTTGATGCCTAAAATAGGCAAAAACTCATCAATTCGCGGCAGCGAAATATCAAAACGTGAAAATAAATCTCAAGGCTTACTTAGCGTCAAAAAAACACTTTACAGGCGAAAAACCAGTGCAGCAAAAGGAAAAATGGCGGACTTACCGGATCAGTTCACTTCGATGTCAACAAGGCGAATGTTGTCCATCCAAAATTCGCCTTTGCCCTCAGGTGAGACGAAGAAATGCTTGATACGGGTGAAATCGATCGTCTCAGGAAGTGACTCAAAAGGTACCCTCACTGTGGCCCAGCCCATGAGGTAATCGCCGGAGCTGATTTGACTGCTCTGCAATTTGACGGAAGTCTTTGCGCGGTCGTAATCTTCGAATCCAAGTTTTACACTGATGCCGTCGGCACCGGGCTCCCCCGCCAATTTAATCTCAAATTGAATAGCCCCGGATTCCATCACAGGCGTGATATCGACCGGGTGCCACTTGTTCCAACTTGCTCCGAATTGTACCAAGTGACAATCGCCTGCAGTATTGTCCCAAACGGCGTGAATGGCCTTGCTATCCGAATCTTCGCGATCAGCGATATGAAAATCCTGACAATCGGATTTCACCATACCCCAGCCGTTGTCATTGATAAAAGAATTGTCAAACAGGGTAATCGGGAAATCGATCGGATCGGGAAGCTTCTCTTCTTCAAGCCATGGCTGCAGAGGTTCAGACTCGTGAAAAATGAGCTCCATGTTGGCCACATGTACAGCGCCACTTTGTTGAAGTTCGATTTGGAGCTGCTTAATGTTGGTCACATCGAGATTTTCAGTTTCGAGGTCGAAATCCGAAAGTGGAACGATTACATTCTGCCACTCCTCGTCTATCGCGGAGCGTTCAAAATATTTATTGGCCGTGTAGCAAAATCCCATCCCGCCGCTGTAGTCTTCGAGGGTGAGTACAAATGGCAGGCTGAATGCCTTGCCTTCGATGGTACGCACATAAAAAGAAATTCCTGCGTGGTCCATAATAGCCGAAAGGTCCTTGCCGGCCCAACCTTCCCAGCCGATACCAATGCCCGCCCAGGTGCAGCCATCAGCCCCGAGGTTCCACTTAATTTTCAGCGATGGCTTGTCATTGTATCTCACATCAGTACTCAATGAGGCCACCTTGCATTCGTCCTCTTCAAGACCCCACACATCGCGGTCAGATTCTGCAAAAATTACAGGCTCCACCACCCGATCAATGCGGTCGGGTTTCTTCGGTTTAGGTCGCTCTATCTCGCCCGTGTAGAGTGACTGCGTTTTGAACTGTACGCAAGAAGGAAAGGCCGCAAGCAGGATTGCTATAACCGCAACGGGCAGCATTCTTTGGGGTTTAAATTGCTGTGCGATCATTTTCAAAAAATTTAAAGTTCAAGGGGTCCACCCTGTGTGAATATCATAAAGTCGGAGCCAAATTCCACCTCCTCGCGGGGGTCAGGTTGAATATTGTTCCTGGATATCAAAATCAATCTGATTGCCACTATTTTCTCAAGTTTCTCATTCGTAACGCCATCAAAGGCAAGAGATGTAGATTGCAATCTCCATCCGGTGTACGTCGGATCGACCTCCCAAGACACGCGTTCGTCAGAACCGTCATCAAATTGGC
>JAIVHQ010000278.1 GCA_020200995.1 Flavobacteriales bacterium | reverse complement strand
CGTGTGCACTACAATGATACCAAGCCACACGAGCGCGCCAATGAGACCATGATCTTCATCACAGAGGGCGACTCGGCAGCGGGTTCCATCACCAAATCGCGTGATGTGAACACCCAGGCCGTTTTTTCCCTCAAGGGAAAACCGCTGAACTCCTACGGCCTTACCAAAAAGATCGTTTACGAAAACGAGGAGTTCAACCTCATTCAGGCCGCCCTCAACATCGAGGACGGAATGGAGGGCCTGCGCTACAGCAAGATCGTGATCGCCACCGACGCCGACGTCGATGGAATGCACATTCGGCTCCTGCTGATGACGTTCTTCCTTCAGTTTTTTCCCGATTTGATTCGCAACAACCACCTTTACATACTCCAAACGCCGCTCTTCCGCGTGCGCAACAAGAAGAAGACCTACTATTGCTACTCCGAGCAGGAGCGGAGGGAAGCCACTATTAAAGTGGGCAAGAACCCCGAAATCACCCGCTTTAAGGGCCTTGGAGAGATATCGCCCGATGAGTTCAAGAACTTCATTGGCGACGATATCAGGCTTGAACCCGTGGTGATATCCAAGGACTTTACCATCACTGAGCTGCTTTCATTCTACATGGGCAAGAATACCCCCGAAAGGCAAGGGTTTATCATTGACAACCTGAGGGTAGAGAAAGACCCGGTGGCTGAGGTTGAGGCCGAAAAAGAGGCTGCTGCCGATGCTGCCACTGACGAAGATGAGGTGACTACCGAAAAAGAATTGGCGGATTAATTACGACGCACATTAAGCGATGGACGAAAACGAACACGAAGAGGAAAACGAATTGAACGGCCCCGAAGAGGAGGGAACCGATCGGGATGGTGAAAAGGTGATTCCCGTTGCAGGGCTGTACAAAGACTGGTTTCTGGATTACGCATCTTACGTAATCCTGGAGCGTGCCGTGCCCGCCATCAACGACGGACTGAAGCCGGTGCAGCGCCGCATCCTACACTCCATGAAGGACCTGGACGACGGCCGCTACAACAAGGTGGCCAATATCATAGGCCACACCATGAAGTACCACCCCCACGGCGATGCCAGTATCGGGGATGCCCTGGTGCAGCTCGGTCAGAAAGACCTGCTCATCGACGCCCAAGGAAACTGGGGAAACACCCTCACGGGTGATGGCGCGGCCGCACCGAGGTACATTGAGGCGCGGCTCTCCAAGTTTGCCCTTGAAGTGGTGTTCAATGCCAAAACCACCGAATGGGGCCTTTCTGCTCGCACAGGGCGCTGAAGGAATCGCCGTGGGCCTCGCCTGCAAGATACTTCCGCACAACTTCAACGAACTTCTGGATGCCTCGATTGCCATTCTGCGCGGTAAGAAGACCAACATCATGCCCGATTTTCCCAACGGAGGCATGGCTGATTTTTCACAGTACAACGACGGCCTGCGTGGCGGGCGCATTCGCCTGCGCGCCAAAATCAGACAGCAGGACAGCAAGACCCTCGTCATCGACGAGATTCCCCACGGAACCAATACTTCATCCCTGATCGAGACCATTGTTAAAGCCAATGACAAGGGCAAAATCAAGGTCAAAAAGATCGAGGACAATACCGCCGATAAGGCAGAGATCATCGTCCACCTTCCAGCCGGTCTTTCTCCTGACAAATCAATCGATGCGCTCTACGCATTTACGGATTGCGAAATCAGCATTTCGCCCAATGCCGCCATCATTGAGAATGACAAGCCGCGGTTTGTAGGCGTCAATGAAATGCTGAAAATATCCACGGATCAGACTGTGGAGCTTCTTAAACTTGAACTTGAGATAAGAAAGTCTGAGCTGCTGGAGCAGTGGCATTTTGCTTCTCTTGAAAAAATATTTATTGAGAACCGCATCTACCGCGACATCGAAGAAGCTGAGACCTGGGAAGAGGTGATGGCCAACATTCACAAGGGCCTGAAGCCACACACCAAGCACCTCAAGCGCGCCGTGACCGACGATGATGTGGTGCGACTGACTGAGATTCGCATCAAGCGGATTTCCAAGTTCGACAGCTTCAAGGCCGAAGATTTGATCTCACGGCTCGAAGACGAGCTGGCGCAGGTGCAGCACCACCTCGACAACCTGATCGAGTTTGCAATTGACTACTTCAAAAACCTCAAGAAGAAGTACGGAGCCGGCAGGGAACGCCGCACCGAAATCAAGACTTTCGACACCATCGAAGCCACCAAAGTGGTGGTGGCCAATAAGAAGCTCTATGTGAACCGCGAAGAAGGCTTCATCGGCTATGGACTGCGCAAGGACGAATTCGTCTGCGACTGCTCCGACATCGACGATATCATCGTATTTCACGAAAAGGGCACCATGGTGGTCACCAAGATCGACACGAAGAAATTTGTCGGTAAGAACATCATCCACGTGGGTGTATGGAAGAAGGGCGACAAGCGCACCATCTACAACATGATTTATCAGGACGGCGCCTCAGGTGCAGCCATGATGAAGCGCTTTGCAGTGACCAGCATCACCCGCGACAAGGATTACGACCTCACTGCCGGAAAACCCCGATCTAAAGTACTCTACTTCAGCGCCAATCCAAACGGAGAGGCCGAAGTGGTGCAGGCGAAGCTCAGGCCCAGACCCAACCTCAAAAAGTTGCGCATGGACCTGGATTTCTCCGACCTGTCGATCAAAGGCAGGAATTCGAAGGGCAATATCTTCACGAAGAACCTCGTGAGCAAAATCGACCTCAAAGAAAAGGGATCAAGCACCCTCGCCCCGCGAAAAATTTGGTTCGATGACGTTGTGCAGCGGCTTAACGCCGACGGTCGCGGCACCTACCTGGGCTCCTTCAAAGGCGACGACAAGATCCTGACCATCTATCAGGGCGGGTACTATCGCATCAGCGGGTTCGACCTCAGCACGCGCTTTGATGAGGAGCTCGTGACCATCGAGAAGTTCGATCCGGAAAAGATCATTACCGCTGTTTACTGGGAAGGAGAGAAGGAGCAATTTAACGTAAAGCGTTTCTCGCCTGAGGATTCCAGGAAGCCTTTGAATTTCATTACGGAGCACGAAAAATCTTACCTCGAATTTGCCACCACCCACCCCTCACCAAAGGTGGTGCTGCAGTTTGACCGCCGCAGCGAGGACCGGGAGGACGAAGAAATCGATCTCGTGGAATTTATCTCAGTCAAAGGTCTGTCGGCCATGGGCAACAGGTTAACTGCTGCAAAGGTGAAAACCATTGACAGGATTGAGGAGCCGATTGAAGCAGAGGAAGAAGTTGTTGAAGTACCCGTATCCGCCAAGGCGGCAGTCAGTGAAAAGTCTTCAGAAGGTAAAGCGTCGGGTGAGGGTTCATCGGAGGTAGAAAGCCAGGATGAGGAGCATAAAGACGAAAAGCGAAATGGGCCGGGTTCTCAACCTACATTGTTCTGATTGTATAAAATGGTAACCACTTGAAACTATTGCGCTTCTTTGAGTGCTCAATTGCAGTTGTTCTCAATAATCTTGCTGAGTTCGTTGCCGTAGAGGTCTTCATACCCAAATTTTTGAGCTTTCTTGAAGCTTTTGCAGGCCTTTGAATTCTCCTTTAGTGAGAGGTAAATTTCACCTGCGTATTTATGCGCCAAAGGATTGGCGCCGTCGTTGGACAAAGATTTCTTAATATCGGACAATGCCTCATCATCCATGCCCATGTTCATGAATGCGTATGCCCTGTTGCTGAGTGTAAGCGGATGTTGCGGATCGAGTTCCAACGCCTGATTGCAGTAAAAAACGGCATCTGAAAAAAATTCGAGCTTGTTAAAAGTAAATGCGAGATTCACCATGACTTCCATGTCAAAACGATCTTGCGCGTAGGCCGATAGCAAATAGCTGTTGGCTTCGTCGATGCGGTCATTGTCCACCATGAGTCGCGCCGTTTTTTTTAAGGCGGGAACATTGGTCGAGTCAATTTCCAAACTCACTATGTAAAGTGAAAGCGCTGTGTCTTCTCGGCCTTCGGCCAGATGGACATCTGCCAAAGCGATTTTCGCTAGTGCCAGTGATAGTTTATCATAAGCAAGAATTTGCGCCAGTTCAGCACATTTCAGCGCGGTGTCCGGCTCTGCTACATTGCGGTGATAATCTGCCATGCCCGCCCAGGCATACACGTTCATCGAATCGAGGCCAAGCACATACGAGAAGTCTTCTTTTGCCTTGTCAAACCGCTCTACCATCATGTTTAAATTGCCGCGCTCCAACCTGATTTCGGCATTGTCAGGCTCTTCTTTTACAGCCTTGCCCATGAGTTTAAGCGCTGATGAATAGTCAAAATAGGCTTGAGCTCTGTTGGCTTCGACCATATATTCGCGGGCAGTTTGCCCCATGGCTGTGGCCAGGGTAAGTAGAACGGATGTAAGTATGGTTAGCGTGGTCTTCAAAGTCGGGGTTTTAGGATTCTAAAGCTTAGGAAAAAATCATTAATCACTTCTAAATGACCCTCAAACTTAAAAAACATATTACTTCTTTTTCCTTAATTTTATCAATGTTATTGCGCTGAATGCAAAAGTTTTGAAATTAAACCATTGTTTTGCAATAATTTAGTTTTATTTTTCATTCTAAAGACTTCATAAATTGACCATTTCAGATTCGAATATTCTACGGACAACGGGCACTATTATCGGCGCGGATGGGCGTCCCACACCTTTTGATTTACACCTTTCCGAAAAAAAGTCAGTAGCACCGCTGGTGGTTTTCGCTCACGGCTACAAAGGCTTTAAGGACTGGGGGTGCTGGAACCTCGTTGCACAAAAGTTTGCCCGTCAGGGCTTCGATTTCCTGAAATTCAATTTTTCCCACAATGGAGGTACTGTCGCTGATCCCATTGACTTTCCTGATTTGGAAGCTTTTGCCAGGAATACCTACTCCATGGAGGTTGACGATTTAAACACAGTTATTGCGGCTGCGCTCAATGGGCTCGATGTGGAAGGGCATACCGCAAAATGGGACCAACTTGCCCTGATAGGTCACAGCCGGGGCGGGGGCATCTCTGTGATTTCGGCTGCTGAGAATTCGAAAGTGTCGGCCCTTGCGCTTTGGGCCTCCGTGGCCGACTTTGGCGAGCGTTTTTCCTTCGATCTCAGCGAATGGAAGGCCACGGGTGTCGCTCACGTGGAAAACGCCCGAACAGGGCAGAAAATGCCCCATTACTACAGTTTTTACGAGGATTACATCTCCAACCGCGATCGCCTCGATATTCTCGCCGCAGCTTCTCGACTGAATTGCCCCGCCCTGGCCATTCATGGCACCGCCGACGAGGCTGTAGACCCCGGTGACGCCGAACGATTGGCCACTACTTTTCCCGAAGGAGCCAAAATCCTCGTCCCCGATGCGGGCCACACTTTCGGTGGTAAGCACCCGTGGACGGATGACCAATTGCCCCGCCACCTGGACCGGGCAGTCGATGCCACGATAGCGCATTTTGAAAAATCACTTTGAGTCCATCGCCCAGCGGGCTCGGGCCGCATCGGCGATGGAGTGCGGCGCCTGATCGGCGTGGGCAAACATCCCCGCAGCGGCAATCATCGCCCCGTTATCGGTGCAGTATTCCAGTGGGAGGGTGTGCGTAGTCCAGCCCTCGGCTTTGGCTGTTTCAGAGAGTGCTTTACGCAATCCCGAATTTGCGGAAACGCCGCCTGCCATTGCGATTCGCTTGATTCCAGTTAGTTCCGCAGCTTCTTTGAGTCTGGAAATGAGCATGTCGATGATCGTGTGTTGAAGAGAGGCACAGAGGTCGTTGAGGTTTGCCGCGATAAAGCCGGGGGTTCGGCGCTCTTCCCGTTCGATGAAATTCCGAAATGAAGTCTTCAACCCGCTGAAACTGAAATCAAGTCCGCCGGATTTTGGTCTTGGAAAACTGTACGCATCAGGATTACCGAGGGCAGCAGCTTTGTCCACATGCGGACCGCCCGGGTAGGGAAGGCCCATGAGTTTGGCTGCTTTGTCAAAGGCTTCACCAGCTGCATCATCCAGGGTTTCACCCATAATTTTCAGGTCGTCGGGTCCCGTTGCTTGTACAATTTGTGTGTGCCCGCCGCTCACTGTGAGGCAGAGAAATGGAAACCCGGGCGGTGTGAGTCGATCGTCGTCGATGAAGTGCGCCAGAATATGGGCTTTCATGTGATGGATGGGGTAGGCCGGGATTCCGAGGGCCTGCGCCATGCTTTTCGCAAAAGAACTGCCCACGAGCAGGGAGCCGAGCAATCCGGGCCCTAGTGTATAAGCCACAGCCGAGAGCTGGCCGGGAGCAATTTTGGCGGCCTTCAACGCAGCATCCACCACAGGTACAATGTGCTTCTGA
>JAIVHQ010000078.1 GCA_020200995.1 Flavobacteriales bacterium | reverse complement strand
GGATGCCGAGACAAATTTTAAAGTGGCCCCCGTGCGCTTCATTGCACAGAACAGATGGACAACTGCCAAACTCATCAACGCCGTAAACAACGCCAACATCGACACCACTTACCGCCTGGTATCTCTGCTCATCGGTGTGAACAATCAGTATGAAAACCGTCCGATCGATGAGTACACCGAGCAATTTGAAATCCTGCTCGCCAGAGCCATCGAACTGGCAGCGGATGAGGCCGAACGGGTGTTTGTGGTTTCCATCCCCGATTACGGGGTCACCCCCTTTGCGGAAAGCATGAACAGCGATACCATCGCGGCGGAGATCGACGCATTCAACGCCATGAACAGCACCATCGCGGCCGACTACGGCGTGAGCTACTTCAACATCACCGACATATCGCGCGATGCCGAGGGCGTGCCCGGCATGCTCGCCCCCGACAATTTACACCCTTCGGCAGCGCAGTACAGCCTTTGGGTCGACTCTTTCTATGAACAAGTAAAAAGCAAATTGAATGATTAGGAAATTCCTTTTCTCGCTGGCGGCGATCGGTGTCGCTTCCGCATCTCTGCAAGCACAAGTGTATAACTGGGCCGACGGCGAAGAACCCGATGAACCCGTAAAACTCGAAGACCTAACCGGTTTTGTGGTGGGACTCAACATCGGTTTCTACCAGGCGAATTCTAACACGGCAAGCATCTACAACGGCTATGGATTCGATCGCGCGGGTGCGCGAAACAATTTTGCCAATGCATGGCTCAACCAAGCCCTTCAGGGCAACGATATCAACAGAAGAAATACCAGAAACGCCATGGGTTTCAGCGATGACAACTGGTCGTTTGGTGAAGATGACATGCCGAATGAAATGCGGTACACGCCTTCATTTATGTGGGGAGCTCATTTTCGCTATCATCTCAACCCCGATTTTGCATTCTTTGCCGAAGTGGGTGGAACAAGCCCGACTACCACGGGAGAGTTCACCATAGTCAATCAAAGCGCGCAACCCGGGCAGCTGGAAAGTCAGCGCATCAATCGGGTCGAGATACGCGGCGAAGAGCAGCGGCTTCTTTTGACATTGGGTGTTCGGCGAGCACTTGGTCGTGAGAAAAAAGAACGAGAAAATCGCAGCACAGCCATCCTTCCCTTCTTCGAATTCGGAGTCAATTCGACTTTCGTGAGTTTCGAGGAGAATTTCATCAATTTAGATCTGCCAACCCGTGACCTGACCAGGTTTTTTCAGCAGCAAGGTTTTCAGGTAGACGAGGCACGTCAACTCACCGGGGTGGGCTTCGGTGCTTTCGGAACTTTGGGAATACAGATCCATTTGGGTTCCGACATCATGATCGACCTGGGCTACCGCCCGAGTTTCGAGCACGTGAAGCTCGGCGAGTGGGACCAGCGGGGTTTTCAGCACATCGCTGTGGTGAGGGGTGTGTGGACAAGGTTTTAAAAATGATCGGGAATTTGGGTCTGTGATCATGGCAAATTGAAATTTATATCTACCTTTGCGCTCCCCGAAAAGGGATTGACCGACACGACGGTCAAAATACCAAGCGGCTCCGTAGCTTAACTGGATAGAGCACCGCACTACGGATGCGGAGGTTCGGGGTTCGAATCCCTGCGGAGTCACTAAAGCATGACAAAAGGCCACAACCGATAGGTGTGGCCTTTTCTCTTTCCGAGAAAATGCGCAAGCCTTAGCTTGCAGGCATTTTTTCGGAAAGAGAAAAGCGAGACGCGGAGCGGATCGGCCTTTTGCATGTAGACTTCGGACAAGCAGGGATCGCGAAGCAATCCCGCCTTTAAAACCAAAGTGTCTTCATCTGAATAATACGCAAGCCTCAGCGTGCAGGCATTTTTTCGGAAAGAGAAAAGCGAGACGCGCAGCGGATCGGCCTTTTGCATGTAGACTTCGGACAAGCAGGGATCGCGAAGCAATCCCGCCTTCCCAACCAAAGTGTATTCACCCAAAAAAAGCGAGACGCGAAGCAGATCGTTCTTTTAGATGTAGACTTAGGTCTAGCAGGGATCGCGAAGCAATCCCGCCCGTTGCACAGGATGTCCGATGGCGGCGTTGCACTCATGATGAAAACAGTCACTCACTAAAGTGAGCTCCCTGGATTTCATCATTTCGCGCGCCTTGCCCTCGAAAATCCTGATCAACGGGACTTCTGACCTCCGAGATAAACAATCAGAACTTCATGTAGTCGAGCTTTTGACTTTATTCTAAAAGAGCAATGCCCCCGCCTAAGAGAATCTCCGATGGCGGCGTTGCACTCAAAATGAAAACAGTCACTCGCCAAAGTGAGCTCCCTGGATTTCATTATTACGCGCGCCCTGCCCTCGAAAAGCCTGATCAACGGGGCTTGTGACCTTCGAGTTGAAAAATCAGAACTTCATCATGTAGTCGGGCTGATGACTTTCTTCTAAAAGAGCAATCCGCCCGTCGCACAGAACATCCGATTGCCGCGCTCAACAGTCACTTTTCGCTCAGCGTATTTCAGGCATGGTCAATGGTCAACTTTTCACTTTCAACTTTTCACTTTTCACTTTCACCCGCCCCCCAACACATCTCTGTAATGCCCCGTAACAGCTTCGGCCATTCGGTCTTTGGAAAAATTGAGTGAGCGCGCACGCCCGGCATCTCCAAACGACTTTCGCAGTTCGGGATCGTCCAGGAGCACATTGAGTCTTGAGGCGATTGCATCCACATCGCCGGGATTGCTGAGAAAGCCGGTCTCTCCGTCTACTACCAGCTCGGGAATGCCGCCGGCGCGGGTGGCAGTGACCGGAAGACCGCAGTACATCGCGTCGATGATGCCGGTGCCGAGGCCTTCTGTTCGGGAAGTGATTAAAAATACGTCGAGACCGTTTAAAATATCAGGCACATCTTTGCGAAAGCCTGTGAAGGTAACGCGATCCGCGATTTTCAGTTTTTTCGCCAAGGCCTTCATTTTTGCCTCGAGCGAGCCGCTACCGACGGCAAAAAAATGGACGTCGTCGCGCTTCTCGAGCACTTTTGCGGCAGTGGCCAGCCAGGTATCGTAATCTTTGTGGGGCGCCAGGGCCGAGACATTGCCCACCAGCAGCTTGTCGGCAGCAATGGAAAACTCGCTGCGCAGTGATAACTTGGGCGGGCGTCCGTCAAACCGTTCAAAATCGATGCCGCTGTAGACGGTCACCACACGCTCGGGCCGCGACACGACTGCCCTCACCATATCGGCGATGGCGTCGGACACGCAAATGATGCGGCGCACTGAGGAATGGTTGTATTTGGCGGCCTTCAGCTTAGAGCTGCTCAATTTAAAGTCCACCCGGCGGTGCACCACCACCGGCACATCCAACCCGGTGAGCGATGCCAGCCATGCGAGGCTGTGCGACTTTCCCGAATGGACATGCACGATATCGGCTCCCGCTGCACGCACCGCTTTGCGAAGCTTGCGAACGGTGGTGAAGTCAAAACCGTTTTTGAAACCACCGGTATAGAGTTCGATTCTTCGCTCGCGGCACCAGGTCTCGAATTCAGATCCGTCGCGTGCCAGCACGGCCGTTTCCACATCGAATTTGGCGGAAGCCTCAATGAGGTAAGCGATTTGCTGCTCGCCGCCGCGCCAGCTTCGCTCGGAGCTCAAGTGCAGGACTTTCGTTTTTGCCATGAGGCAAATATCGCAGAAAATCGCCGCATCGCACCCATTCGGATTTTACGAAACCCGATCGAGGGCTCGGCGTATACCGTGAAAGGCAAAACCATTGCAATCCATGACACGACTTATTGCCATTGCGGTATTCCTTTCCACAGCTGCACTTCCATTAGGTATAAAGGCTCAGGCGCCGGTCTACGATGATTACATCGGAGCAGGCCATGCAGATGGCATTACGGTCTCGACAAGCAGTGATTTAGAGCAATCGGGTTGGGCCCGAAATGCGACCGGACAACGCACCGTCGACGGCGGCGGGCTCGATGCAGACCGCATGGAAGCGTCTCGATTTTTTGCGCAAGCCGGTTTGGGAGGAACAGCCGAGGAAATTGAAAACCTCGCGAAGACACTCGATTTCGAGGGGTGGATCGATTGGCAGCTATCGCTCGATTCGTATAGCATGGTTAAGCGATCAATCGATGCATGGGAGCGATCAAAGGAATTTTCTCAAGCCTCAGGCCAAACCCCCGATGATTTTCATTTTCACCATTTTCAGGCCGCGCTCTGGCAGGCCGCTGTGGAAGAAGACGATGTTCTGAGACAGCGCATCGCACTGGCCTTGAGCGAAATTTTTGTCATTTCCACCCAGTCAAATTTAGCGGGCACAGCTGAAGCTTTTTCGGCTTACCATGACATTCTGAGGGAATCTGTCGATGGCAATTTCAGAGATTTACTTCTCGATATTAGTCTCCACCCCGCAATGGGGGTTTACCTTTCCCATTTTCGGAATGAAAAGACCAATTCGGAGACCAATACATTTCCCGATGAAAACTTCGCCAGAGAAATTATGCAGCTTTTTACAATCGGGCTGTATGAAGTGAATACCGATGGAAGCTACAAGACCGATGCTGACGGGGCGCCACTGCCCTCCTACACACCTTCAGATGTGCGGGAGCTTTCCAAGGTATTCACGGGCCTGGCTGCCGGTGCACTGAATGAGGCGGGCATTCAAAACGGAATGCAATTGGCGTGGCATACAGGTCGCGCCTTCACTGACTTTACCGTGCCAATGGCCATGCATGAAGACCGCCACGAGACGGGTTCAAAACAACTTTTGGGACAAACCATCCCGGGCGGAGACGGCATGGCTGATGTTGAGGCAGCAATTGACATTCTGTTCAACCACCCCAATACCGGGCCGTTTTTCGCAAAACACATGATCCGGCAATTGGTCACTTCCAATCCCTCATCGGCCTACATCAGCGACGTGGCGGCTGTATTTAACCAAAATGAGGAAGGAGTTCGTGGTGACATTCCTTCCGTTGTTAAAGCGGTATTGCTGCATGAAGAAGCCCGTGATTGCCTGTGGCTCAACTCCCCTTCGAATGGGAAAATGCGACCCTCATCGCTGCGCAGCATGCACATGAAGCGGGTGCTGGCAAAAGACGAAGATTACGCAGC
>JAIVHQ010000435.1 GCA_020200995.1 Flavobacteriales bacterium | reverse complement strand
GTGGCCGTAGAGGGTCACCGAGTCGAAGGCTGTGCTGAGGCGTGCGGCCGGCATGCCTTGGCTCACGTAGTGGAAGCGGCGATTGGTGCGCTCGGGGCCGCCCTCTCCGGCAAACATGCGGGTCGGATCCTCTCCTTCGCGCTTGAAGGGGTAGATGCCCGCCGTGTAAGGAAAACTGCCCGGCACATTCTCCCGCAGCGTCCACCCGAGGATGTCGCCCCAGGAGCGGTACTTGGGAAGGGACACTTTCGGAATCTGCTTGTGCGAAAGGGATTCGGTATGGGTTTGCACCCTGATTTCGCGGTCGCGCACTTTGAACACAAACTCGGGCGCACGGTAGCGCTCCGAAAGCGACTGCCACCCGGCCAGGGTGTCCCAGTTGTGGGGGTCGAGGTCTTTCTTCACGCGCTCAAATTCGCTGTCGAGCTTTTGCAAAAGCTCATCGGCATCGCCGGGAAGGGCTTCGTCGGTGAGCTTGTCAGGACCACCGAGGAGCTTGATGCTTTGGGCGAGTCCATAAAGTTTGTCGGCGGTTTCGGCTTCGTTCACAGCCCACTTGGTGTAGGCGCGGTTGTTTTCCGAAATTTCCGAAAGGTAGCGGGTGCGCTCGGGCGGGATGATAAAAATCTTTTCGCTCATCTCGCTCGATACGCCGAAAGTGGTGTTGAGATCGGCGCCTGTGCGCTCGGCCACGGCGGTGATTACCTGCCGGTAAAGGGCGTTCATCCCGGGGTCGTTAAACTGCGAAGCGATGGTGCCAAACACCGGCAGGTCTTCGTCTTTTGCATCCCAAAGCTGGTGGTTGCGCTTGTACTGCTTTTTCACATCGCGGAGGGCATCGAGGGCGCCGCGCTTGTCGAATTTGTTGAGGGCGATCACGTCGGCAAAGTCGAGCATGTCGATCTTCTCGAGCTGCGTGGCAGCGCCGTATTCGGGCGTCATCACGTAGAGGGCCACGTCGCTGTGTTCGGTGATTTCGGTGTCGCTCTGCCCGATTCCCGAGGTTTCGAGGATGATCAGGTCGTAGTGTGCCGCCTTGAGGATGCTCACCGCATCGGCCACGTATTTGCTCAGGGCGAGGTTGCTCTGCCGCGTGGCGAGGGAACGCATGTACACGCGGCTGTTGTTCACCGCATTCATGCGAATTCGGTCGCCGAGGAGGGCTCCGCCTGTTTTTCGCTTCGAGGGGTCGACAGAAATG
>JAIVHQ010000077.1 GCA_020200995.1 Flavobacteriales bacterium | reverse complement strand
GTGTGGCGCAGGGTGATGTCCTCTACCCTTCCTGTAACCTTGTCGCCTACCTGAATGATGTCTGTAACGCGAAAAGGCTTAAACATGACGATGAATATCCCGCTGATAATATTGGAAAGTGCAGCTTGTGAGGCAAATCCGATGATTGCCGCCAAAATTCCCGCACTGGCAAAAAGTGAAACACCCAGGCTCCTAAACTCGGGAATGGTGTACAGAATCACAATGATCGCCGATAGGTAGACAATCAAGTTCAATCCGTTTTTGAGGAAATGGTACTTGGTAGGGTCTACATTGAGTTCTATGCTCGAGCGCTTTAGAGACTTCCCAAGCAGAAAACGCAACAGCCTGAGAAGAATCCATGCAACGAGGGCGACCGAAAGGCCAAACAAAAGGTAGTCCAGCCATTTAATCTGGGTAAGCGCGATCATATCGGGGTAGAATTAAAGGAGGGTGAAGGTATGGAAATCACTTTAGAATGATGCGAATTTCCATGTCGGATGAAAGGTTAAAAGCCGCGCTCTCGAATGAGGGCGGACCCGCAATAATCGTGGGGTTGTTCGAAAATCCGAAAGGCTCTTTAGGGTACCTCACAAAGTTGCGATCGAGCTTTGCATTTCCGTTGTAATCGTGATAAGCAGCCACAGCGAATCGACCCGCGGGAAGATTTAGAGAAATCTTATTGTTCGAGAACTCGGTGCATTTCACAGAGCGCACTTCGAAAGGCTTTTCCGTTAAAAAACCCTTGGATTTGTTGTAAATTGCGATTTCAACATTTCCCGCATCGCAATCAAAGTCAGGAAACTCGATCACCAACTCTTTTGATGCCTTCAGGTCAAGGTCACCGTTAGGCAAAATTGAAGTAACGCCGCTGCTACCTGCATACAAAAGCATGCCGGCGGAGATAACACTGAAAATATTCCAAAAACTTTTCCTTCTCATTTGCGCTGCAAAGATAAGATCAGAATGTTCAGCTTATTCGGCTTCAATCGTTATAATATGTTGTCAACATTAATATTTTGGCAGTTTACAGAAATTCAGAAGGAATAGTCTCGCGAAACCATGTGGCGAATATGGTGGAATCTCAGACCCGATCATTCTTTTTTATTTTTTCTGCAAAAGCAACAAAGCCGAACAACGGCTTGGTAATTAGATACGGAGTGCAAAAACGACTTACGACAGAAGCACTGAAATGGCCGACGAATTAATATTTTGACTCCACCAAAGGCAACCCACGGGATTATCAACGTCTTTTCAGCAAACAACCAAATCGCTGTTGCGATTGAATTAAGATGCTTACCTACACTAAAGCCGCTCTCGAAAGAGGGCAGGCTTTTTTTTTGCCCTGTATTTTATTAACATTTCGTTGGTCGAAGTTATTTAACAATCACAACATTCCCGGTCGTTAAGTGTTAACTTTGCACTTTCTTAATTTCAAAACCCAATAAAATGAAATCAATCAAGCACTTATTTACCATAGCTGCAGCGGCAGCTGTACTTACTTCTTGTGGAGAACAAACTCCCGCAACTGAAGATACTGCAACAAAAGAAGAAACCAAAACAACTACATTCGACGGCCAATTTATGGTTGACACTGAGTCAAGTGTAGTGAATTGGGAAGGAAACATGCTCGAAGTGGGCGGCGTATCACTTTACGGACACCATGGAAGAGTGAATGTGGCCAAAGGAGAGGTAATGTTGGCTAACGGCACCATCACTTCAGGAACTGTCGTGATCGACATGACCACCATCAAGCCACAGGATGACAATTACGAAGACAAAGAAGGAAAGACAGCCGACGACTTGGTAGGACACCTTTCATCTGATGATTTCTTCAACATCGGCGAGCACCCAACAGCGCGTTTGGTCATTACCGGAATGAGAGATGGTATATTGATGGGTGACATGACCATCCGTGGAAACACCAACCCTGTGAAAATTGAAAGCGTTGAAATCAAGGAAGATGAAAACGGTATGATGCATGCGTCGGGTACATTCGACATCGACCGTCAAGAATATGGCGCGCGTTTCTCCATGCCCGTGCAGGAAAAAGTGCTTTCGGATAAAATTACATTGTCTTTTGATGTAAAAGCTAAAAAGGCAACGGCGTAAATAGCGCGCTTATTTAATTTAGACCCCTGTCGATAGGCAGGGGTTTTTTTATGCCCTTAGGGTACGAGAAACGAAGCCACCCCCCTTCCCTTTGCACCGTAAGTGAACCGTGCCCGCAGGTGCCCTTCTCGCCTGAGCACCAACACCTCCATAGCCGTGACATGGCCGTGAATGATGCCGAAGAATTTCGCATCTGCCGCATTGCGCTGTTCGGCAGGCCGCCAAGCGATTCCTTGCGTTTTTGATCCGGGGGGAAGATCTGTGTTGTAGGAATTACGCGCATCTATGGGGATAAGCTTCCATGCTGCGGCCGTTTCTGAAGTGTCCGAGCGCATTTCAGCTTCCACATTCAGGCGTACCTGAATCTTCTGATCGGGATTCCAAAACAGTACAGAAGCCCTGCTATCGTGCCGAAGGTCAGTCACCTTGCCGGAACGGGTATCGGTGTGAAATTGTATGGCGAAGGGCGCATCCGTCGCTTTTCGCAAAACCAGTATCCGCGAAGTGGGTCCTGCATCACCGATGGTTGAAAATACTGCATTGCGGAACGAATGCTTTCGATTCGTCGCAGCTTCTACCAATTCACTGATGGCAAAATTTTCAACTTCGTCTAATGTAGAAATGTCCCGCGTGCTTTTGACCGTCATTCCAAAGGGTTTTTGTTATTTACCGATAACATTGACGGGGCTTTTTTGTTAGATTTACACAATCAGGTTATTTTTGCAAAAGTTCAATACCGACAAAAAAAATTTTAACATGGATACTGCAGAACGCGAGAAACAATTTCAAGAGAAGATAGACAGTGGACTCAAGGTAGAGGCCAAAGAGTGGATGCCCGAGAATTACCGCAAGCAGCTCATGCGCATGATTTCACAGCACGCCCACTCCGAAATCGTTGGCATGCTCCCCGAAGGAAATTGGATCACCCGCGCCCCGAGCCTTCGCCGGAAGGCGGTGCTCCTCGCCAAGGTGCAGGACGAAGCGGGCCACGGACTTTACCTCTACAGTGCGGCCGAAACGCTGGGGATCGACAGAAAAACGATGATCGACCAGCTCCTTTCCGGAAAGGCGAAATACTCAAGCATCTTCAACTACCCCACCATCTCGTGGGCCGATATGGGTGCCATCGGATGGCTCGTGGACGGTGCCGCTATTGTGAATCAAACCATGCTGGCCAGAGGCTCTTACGGCCCCTACAGCCGTGCCATGGTGCGCATTTGCAAAGAAGAGAGTTTTCACAACCGCCAGGGGTACGAGATCATCTACCAACTCGCCAAAGGTACCCCCGAGCAAAAAGAAATGGCCCAGGATGCCCTGAACAGGTGGTGGTGGCCTTCTATCCAAATGCTCGGCCCCTCCGACGCCCAATCTAAAAACAGCGACGAAACCATGCGCTGGCGCATCAAGGTTGAAAGCAACGACACCGTTCGCCAACGTTTCATAGACCGTACAGTGCCCCAGGCCGAAGCCGCAGGACTCACCATCCCCGATCCCGACCTCAAATACAACGAAGAAACCGAGCACTGGGAAATAGGTGAAATCGAGTGGACAGAATTCTACCGCGTCATAAAAGGCCATGGCCCCTGCAACCGCAAGCGCCTCAAAGCCCGCCAGGATGCAGAACGCGAAGGTCAATGGGTGAGAGAAGCTGCAGCGGCTTACGCTGGAAAACAGCGTGCCCGGGCCGTAAAAGCCGCCTGATTTCAGCCCCGCACTACCTACCCTACTACCCTGCCATTACCATCAACACCATACAATGACTGAGAAACCCGAAAACGACCAAGGGCAACTTTGGGAAGTATTTATTCAAGCCAAGCCGGGCATCGCCCACAAACACGCGGGAAGCGTGCACGCCCACGACGCCGAAATGGCACTTGCAAGTGCCCGCGATGTCTACACCCGCCGCAGAGAAGGCACGAGCATCTGGGTGGTGCCTTCGAACATGATTGCAGCCACAACGGAGCAAGACGCGGATTCGTTCTTCGACCCCGCCGACGACAAGGCCTACCGCCACCCCACTTTCTACACCGTGCCTGAAGGCGTGAAATACCTCTAAACGAAAAAGGTAAAATGAACAAGGAAGAAGCCCTACAAGCATATTTGATTCGCCTCGGTGACAATGCCCTCATTCTAGGGCAGCGCCTCGGTGAATGGTGCGGCCACGCCCACCAACTCGAAAGCGATATTGCCCTCACCAATGTGGCCCTCGACAATGTGGGCCAGTCACGAAACCTGCTCACCGAAGCGGGTCGCATCGAAGACAAGGGCCGCACGGAAGACGACTTTGCCTTTTTCCGCAAGGAGCAGGAGTTTCGCAACAACCTCTTGGTAGAACAGGAAAACGGCAATTTTGCCCAAACCATCACCCGGCAGTACCTCTTCGACGTATTTCAGTTTCACCTCTACAAAGCACTCACCGAGAGCAAAGATGAGTTTCTCGCCGGGTTTGCCGAGAAATCGCTGAAAGAAGTGACCTACCACCGCAAGCTCAGCGGCGATTGGATGGTGCGCCTCGGCGATGGTACAGATGAGAGCCACGCCAAGATGCAGGAGGCCCTCGACATCATGTGGCCGTTTACCGGCGAGCTGTTCGAAATGACGGAGATCGACGAGGTCCTGATCGCTGAAGGCATTGTGCCGAGCCTTAAGGACATTGAAGAAAAATGGCGCCCCGAAGTAGAAGCCGTGATTGATGAGGCCACCCTCGCCATTCCCGACACCATGGGCTACATGGCCCGCGGTAGCCGCGACGGTCACCACACGGAATATCTTGGCTACATCCTGGCTGAAATGCAAGCGCTGCCGCGCTCAATGCCCGACGCTAAATGGTAAAAAGATGACGGTAAAAGAATCGGACATATCATCGTTGATGGAACTTCTCGAAGAAGTGAAGGATCCCGAAATCCCTGTGCTCAGCGTGGTGGACCTCGGGATCGTCCGCGACATCAGCCCGAATCCCGACGGCGGCGTCACCGTGACCATCACACCCACCTATTCGGGATGTCCGGCCATGGATACCATCG
>JAIVHQ010000076.1 GCA_020200995.1 Flavobacteriales bacterium | reverse complement strand
CCTTGAAGATGTGCATCACGGCTTCGTCGCCGCGATATACTTCGGCTTTGGCCACTGCTTCCGCAAATTCGGCATCGCCGAGGCCCTCTCTGAAATGCGCGGCGAGCATGGTGAGGTCCAGCGCTTGTTCGCCGTCCTGCACGATCACAAATTCCACGCGGTTGCACGTTGAGATGTACATCAGCTCCGAAATGCCGAGGTCGGCTTTCAGGTCAGCGAGCACTTCATTCCTGCGCTCTTCGGCGATATGGAATTTCCCCACCGTCTCGAGTGGGAGGTATTTGTGTGTGAACGCTACTGTGTACAGGTTTTCCAAACGGAGTTTTTCTTTTGCCTTGCAAATTTCCGACTTGTGCCCGTTCCTATTGTCATTGAATTGTCACGGAGTGCAATTTAGAAGGGTTATAAATAGGGGCTGTCTTTACTGCTCCCTTACTCTCGGCCGCATTTGCGACATGTAAACTGTAATTTTTGGCCCTCGACTTAGTCAACCAGCGTGGGGCTTATGAGGCTCTCCTACAGGAGCAGTTGGCTAAATGAGATAAACCCATCTCCATAAGGTCACGCGTGAAAGCAAGAGCCAAATGCACTTGTTCATTCCGGAATCGGAGAATACGCTTAAAATGAAGAGCCCCGAAAAATATTCGAGGCTCTATTTTACATCTAACCGTTATTGCAAACAGCCTATTGCTTTATCATCTTCTTTGTGAGCAGTGTTCCGTTAGCATAAAGGCTGTAATAATACATTCCAGGGCTGTACCGGGAGCCATCCCAAGTGACACTATGCGCACCTTCACCCAGATAACCGTCGACTATTGTCTCCAGCTTCCGCCCCTGTCCATCTGATATTACAAGCGTCACCTGAACACCTTCGGGAAGTGAAAAGTCTATACGGGTTTGGTTTGAAAATGGGTTGGGAGCATTCTGCTCTAATAAGACCTTTCCCATTTTGCCTTCGAGGATGTTTTGTTCCAATTTATTTTGGCAACAGTTGTCCATATCGGATTTTGCGTGGTCAAAGGCATCCAATAATCCTTCTAATGAAGTTTTTAAATTCTCCAACTCTTCGCTTTGGTATGCTAATTGGGCCTGAAGTGACTCAATCATGCCGTTTTGAGCTGCGAGCTCCTCATCCTGATTGGCAGCCAAAGCGGCCTGTTCTTTAAACGCAGCAATCATGAATGGAATCAAAGCATTGTACTGCACACCAAGAGCTTCCGAAGCAGTCCCGTCTACAAAACCAGTCGAGTCCATAACGGCAGGTACTCCGACGGTCTTCACAATCTCCGGCATAATTTCCTGGACTTCCTGAGCAATTAATCCGAATTGCTTCGACTCATCAAAAGCAATCGGACGCCCTTCAGGCGATTGCATAAAATACGACTTTGGGTTCAGGGACATCAGAAGCTCTGAAGCTCCTGTGATATCTTCTACTTCTGTTTTTAACTCTGAATCGCTTACGAAAATTGGATTATTACCCATGAAAACAATGTTACCACCCGTAAAATATCCGGCATATCCCGAAATCGTTGTTGCTTCACCATAAACTCCGATATTCAGGATATTTTCGTCATTGCTACCGAAACCTGCTACACCAATGGCAGTGCTGGTACTGGTGCCACTGGGATGAGCTCGCGCTTCGCCTAATAAGCCCACGGTGTAGCGTGAATCATTCCCTCTGCCATACACCCCTATATTGGTGGTTGTACCTCCGGGCCAGCCATCCGAGTCTGCGTCTCCATATACTCCGATAACACGTTCACTTGTATTGGTTAAAAAAACCCTGGACCGCGAAAATGTGCCAATAAATGCCCCATCCCGTTCAAAAAAGTTTTCTACATCCAGTTTCGCTTTTTCCATCAATGGAACCCCTATCCCTACCTTACCACGGTAGCAATCTTCTTCCTGGTCAAACCCTGTGAACAAGTCAAGCTCTCCGGCGGTGGTTTGGCTTGGTGCGTCTTGCCAGCGACAATCTTCGCCGTTACAAATATCTATCCACTCGCCGTCACCGTTGAGTACGAAACATTCTGAATTTTGATCGGTAGGAAATTCAAGTCTGCCTATAAAATTGTCTTCGTCCTCCATGTTTACATCCTGAAATCGGTAACCAATAATCAAAGCATTAGGAGATACCTCTGGCAGCTCCCTTATTCTGGTCCTTCCGGGACCAACGTCGAGCACTGTCCCCTGAAGAGGGGCCACCTCATCCCCTTCGAGAAATCCAATAGTTGTGGCCCTGAGCTGGTTATTTGCCACGGGCTTAATGTGAAGGTTGCCAAGCGGGGAAGTCTGAAAGTCTGAGTATACACCAGGACCTTCATCATATACCTGGCCGCTCGCGTATGAGATTCTAAATTGCGGTTTACCATCAACGCGAATTACGTCGAGGGGGCGTTTCGGCTGTACACTGTTAGACCATGATGTACCGATGCCGGTAAAACCGGCTGCAGTCATCCTTGATACTTCCAGGTCAGTGCCTGCCGCGCCACCTGTAGTCCAAATAAATGTCAGGTTGTCAGGGCCTGCTGGAGAGCCAGGGCTATTGTCTGCCCAGGCAATGACCGCGTCAGTGACATCATTCCCTCCTACCTTCCTGGGGCCGATGTACATCAAGTCATTGTTGTGCGTGAAGGTAATTCCATACCTCATCCAATCCCGGTAACCGGCTTGTTGCGCATTTCCCGCTCCATTGTCTCCATTCAGGTGAAGCAAACTAAAAGGACTCGCCGGCCCGCCTGTAAAGAAACCCGGATCCTGGCTCAGCCCCAAAAACCCGGAGCGATTGACGTTGAACCCGTTGATATTGCTGTTGCCGTTCTGCATCAGCTGCATGCGGGTGGTGTTATTGGTGCGGAATTCAAGGTTTTGGGCATTGTTATACCCAAGGAATTTTCCGAAACCGATGTTGTTATTTCCACTCGTTGACTGAGCGCGCAGATTGTGGTTCAAAAGCAGCGCACATGCCAGCATGCATGCCGCAAAAATTTTAGTTTTCATTGTATGATGAGTTTGATTGTGGTAAAATATTGGTTGTTAAAAACCCTCACCACATAAACTCCTTTTTGAAATGTTGAAACGTTGAGCTCATACCCGGAACTGATATTCTGAATGCTTTTCACTAAGCGGCCCTGTATATCGTAGAAGTCCACATTGTGCAAACCTGATTCAGGCAAACTGAATCGAACAGACTCAGCGGCCGGATTTGGATACAGATTTGCACTGATCATGGGCCGGTTGGCATTTGCGAAAAGCAGGTAATCACATTCTTCAGGACTACTTGCAACACATACGTTTTCAATGTAGTATATGCCTGAACAGGCATCTTCGTCATTGAGTATGATAATTTCTGTTTGATCGTCCGTGAAGAAATTACCTATGGCCACCCAGTTGTAGTCATCATCTGCGGTAAACCATCCTTCAATCAGTGTCCAGTTGGTATAATCATCCAGAACCTCACTGTAATTCAGGTGAGCAAAATTATCCGGTTGTAAAGGGTTGGCATCAGGCGGAAAGGCATCGAAATCCGGGTCTTTGAAAAAGCGCATGCCGATATTACTGTTTGCGCACCATCTCAGGTCTTTCGAGCCGCCGTCATACATTGAAGCATAGAACATCATGTAGTATTCATTTCCTGCCACGAGTGCCTCTTCAAGTTGTGCCGCCATGTATTCCCTTCCATTCTCAAAGAACTCGACGTACGTGTAAACGGCAGCATAACCATCTCCGGTTATGGGCCACTGATAGCCCCAAGCATTTTCAGGCACCCCGGCCAAAGCTTCGAGGTCATTGCTGCATATGTGAAAGAAATCCGGGGTTTCTTGCCACGTCTCCCAATAATCGACATGCGTATGGAAGTCGCCAGGTGCAAATGGGCATTGAGAGTACTCCTCAAAACTAGGATTGGGCACCAGATTTTGGGCAAGGGCTGTCAGGGTTGCCACTGAGGCCATCAGGGCAAGGGCGCATTGTTTCATTTCAAAAAAGGGTTTATGTGTTGAGAAATTGCGCTGCTTGCAAGCGCTCCCGGGCAGTGCACCTTGTGCAAGGCCCGTGTTTTTGTCTATCTTTGCTACATCATAATCACCTCCTTTTTTTAGCTCGGTTGATTGTGGTATTGAAACCGGGGAGTTGCCGCTCTCCGGTTTTTTGTTAAGTACGGGTTAAGTCTGTACTACAGGGGATTCGATCACTTCCCTCGAAGTAATGCAATGTACTTATTGATTTCGAACCAGCCAAGAAAAATTTTCGTATTTTTAACAGTGGGGGGGGGGCATTTAACTGACTTACTGATACATAAAAAGAGGGCTAAGGGAGGTCCTACCTAAAAAAAGCATTCCCTTTGAGGCTGTACAAGTTCCTTCCCGCATAAACCTCTAATTCATTTAAATTCCCAGAGATTCCGACGTATTTCAACGACTTAATTTCCTTTGATTATCAGGGCAGTTTTTAATTCCGGGCTTGTGAACCTGAGTTAAATTCTTCTTCGGATTCAGACTTCAGGGACTCCATTTTGATAACATCTTGGCCACCATCGCAGACTTTGTTTTCTAATCAAAATGAGCTGTCGATGACGTCATGGATTAACGTCTTGTCCAAAAAAATCCAATCTGCCGCCTTACACTTTCTTGCTTTATACTTATAAAAATTTGAGTTATGCGAACCAGCATGCCTTCAACGGTGCTTATGAGATCGCTCGTTCCTCGCTAAGTTGCAGATTACACTTTTTGAACATTTGAATTCTCGAATTAGAATCGAACTCAGGTTATCAAGTGTCACATTCCATCCTGAGAGACCATCTCAGCAAGTCGACTAAACTGAACAGTATTAACAGAACAAAACGGGCGCTCGATAGCGCCCGTTTCGGTAAACAACATATGTAACAAACAACCAAACAATTTCAGAAATTCACGACTAAGTTTATCAGAACATTTGTACATGTATCTGCGCTTTAGAATTCGAAAGCCGACTCAAATTAGAGTCTGTCATACACTCAAGTGGCTGGATCATAAAGTTCATTAGCAAGTCGCAAGACCAAGCCAAAGGCAAAGGCGCGCGCCGGATTGAAAACAAGGAGTCCCGCCGCGGCGGGATGACTCCCTATAGACCAGCGCAACGCCGCTCGAAGATCAAGTCCCTGGATCAAGCCGCAGGCATGACCGAAGG
>JAIVHQ010000005.1 GCA_020200995.1 Flavobacteriales bacterium | reverse complement strand
CATTTTGACGTTCACGCCGGCGGGGTTGTCGTCGGGTTCGTAATCGAAGCCTGCGCTGAAGTAGGGCTCGTACTGCTCCACCACTTCGCCCTTGTTGTTGTAGCGCTTGTGGCCGCTCACCACCACATTGAGCGGATCGCCGCTGCCCCTTTGGGTTCCGACAGCGGGTTGGTTCGGGTCTCCCTGATTTGACGGAAGGCCGCTGTCGCCAAAAGTTTGGTTGCCAAAGATCACATCTTCGGCCTGTGCGCTGTACAAAGCTCACGGTAATTTTGGAGACGTTGATATCGAAGAAAACTACTCATACTCCAACCGAGTCATTCTTCTCGCCAATTTACCGTCCCTTGCGCAATGGAGAACAAGCAAAATTTATGAAAGGCTTTCTGCCCGGAATTGCTATCTTTAATAAACACAGAGATATTTCTAAGCATGGACATTATCAGTTTTTTCAAAACAGCTCCCGAAGTCCAAAGTGACAAGTTCAGGTCCTTAGTTAAAAATGGATACATCAGCGCTATACGTGAAGCCATAGATAAAGAAAAATCAGATGGTGAGGATTTAGTCTCTGTGGATAAACTTAGTTTTAGGGTTGTAAGAGTCGGTGAGGCAAGCAAGTCCGAAAAACGAAAATAGGTCAGGGTGAATTTGGCATTTTCATCTCTTGTCATTTTTTTCCTGTTTATCCCCGGCGTTCTATTCCGTCGTTTTTATTTCACCGAAGAATTTTCTAAGCAATATTTTAAACCGTCGTTCTCAGAACTTCTCCTATCCTCTTTTTTTCCGGGGTTGTTTATACATGCCTTTCTCTTGGCATTGGTGGTCTATCCTTTGGGATATAAAATAGATTATTACATTTTCGGCCTGATCTTATTAGGCAATTCGGAAGCGCAGTTAATTCAGGAAATTGCTTCAAATGTTGACCATTTTTCTTCCGAAATTCTTTGGTATTTCTCAGCGTCAATACTTTTGGGGATCGTGTTGGGCAGGTTTACCAAAACCATGATCCGACGAACGATGCTCGACAGGAAATATAAGCTTTTCAGATTCAAAAATGAGTGGCACTATCTGTTTAGTGGTGAGATATTAGATTTCCCGAGGGTTTCAGGAAGCTATGAAGAAGTAGATTTCAGGTATGTGGATGCCCTTGTCCAAACCAACGAAGGGGTGTTTATTTATAACGGTTTTCCGGAAGAGTACATTCTGTCTAAAGACGGCGGGATTGATAGGATATATCTCTCAGACGTACGTCGCCGGCTTATGAAAGAAGACAACCAGGAAGGAAAAAAGGAAAGATATTACCGACTTCCCGGCAAATTCTTCGTCTTGCCATATGAACACATTATTAATTTGCACATCGTATACTACAGCATTGAAGCTGAATTGGCTGACCACTCTTCTGCCTGAGTTTTCATGCGAAATTCATGAACGCAATAGCTGCCGTTCTACTAAATTCGATGTCTGATCCATAAATAGTGGATACACTCCCCAGGGGAAAATGGATCAACCATAAATGTGGTAAGGATCAATTCCCACCCGCACCCAATGACGGTCTTCATCTCAGACATTTGAAGCTGTCGGGTTCAATCCCGAAGGCGTCGAGCCTTGCGGATGCGGTTCAGGGCATCGTACTCGGTGGTGGTGGTATGTTGGGCGCTGCTCAGGAGGTGAGGGCCGCGTCGTTGATGACTTGTCGGTAAAAGTTGAGAAGGTTGCCAAGAATAAAAAGAAAAGTCCATCGCCAAAAGCATTTTTTCGTGCATTCGTGGCTAAAAAAACTGCCGCCATACTTCGGCTCAGCACAAGCCGGCGGCAAAAAAAAGAACCACGAATGCCCGTATGAAAACGAATAAAAATGCAGAGCGCAATGAACGCCCTGCCACGCCGTGCATCTTTGCGCCTCTGCGCCTCTGCGAGGTTACTAATTGTGAGCGAAGCGAACACCCATGAGCGCAGCGAATGAAATTCCTGCCCGACTATTCTTTTCAATTTGTTGGCAGGCGGGCGTGTGCATTCGCGTCATTCGTGGTTAAAAAAAAAGGCCGAAGGCCCCATCGCCACAGGCCTGCCCGAATGACGAAGTCGGGCGGGCGATCATTCGTGCATTAGTGGCTAAAAAAAGCCGCCGAAGGCGGCAAAAAAAGAAAAGAACCACGAATGACGCTAATATCCACGAATGCAGAGCCCGAGAAAAAGCCGCCTTTGGCGGTAACCCAAACACATCTGTGGCATCTGTGGCTAAAAATAGCCGAAGGCCCGTCGCCGCAGGCCTGCCCGAACGACACAGTCGGGCGGGCGAAAATTCGTGTCCATGCGTGCCATTCGTGGTTAAACAAAAACCGCCGAAGGCGGAACAAAAGGCCGAAGGCCCAATCGCCGAAGGCCTGCCGGATCGACACAGTCGGGCGGGCGAACATTCGTGTCCATTCCCGTCCGACTATTCCTTCATACTTTGGTGGCATGCTGCGGGCAAGAGAATGAACCCTGCGGACACCCCCTATTTTGCCATAGCATCCACAATGCCATACTCAACACTCTCCTCCGCATTCATCCAATAATCGCGGTTAAAGTCCTTCATGATTTTGTCGTAAGGCTGTCCGCAATTATCGGCCAGAATTTTGGCGCCGATCTCTTTGGTCTTGATGATTTCGTTGGCCTGGATCTCGATATCGGCCGAGGGACCTCTGGCACCGCCGCTGGGCTGGTGAATCATAACCTTGGCGTTGGCGTGGATGTAACGCTTGCCCTTCTCGCCGGCCGAGAGCAAGATGCTGCCCATGGATGCGGCAAGTCCCATGCACACGGTGGAAACGGGGCTCTTAAGCGATTTCATCACATCGTAAATGGCAAAGCCCGAGGTCACATAACCTCCGGGGCTGTTGATGATGAAGGAGATTTCCTTTCCGGGATCTTTAGCATCGAGAAGCATCAACCTGTCGATGACATGCTTGGCGCTCTTGTCGTCCACTTGTCCCCAGAGAAAAACCTTGCGGTCTTTGAGGTGCTGTTCGTCGATCAGGTTGGCAATGCGCGACTCTTTTTTGTCGCTCTTTTCTTTATCACTCATATTCTTTGATTTCGCTTTTGTTCTAAAAATTGCTGCAAGACTCCATCGCCATCTTGGAGGTGTACATTTCGTTGATGCGGTGCACGGGGATTCCGGGAAATGATTTTTTAAACTTTTCAATAAATACCACTATTTCAGCTTCGATGTCAGATAGCTCACCTCCCATTCTCACGGGTTGGCCCACCACCAGGCACTCGATAGGATACGAGGCGATGTAACGCGCAAGGAAGGCGGAAAGTTCTTTGGCCGATACGGTTTCGAGGGCGCTTGCAATGATTTGCATGTCGTCGGTTTCGGCCACTCCGCAGCGCTTGGCTCCGTAATCTACAGCGAGAATTCTGGGCATGCGCCAAAGGTACACATCGGCGGGAATTGCTAACTTAACGCCCTGAAAAGTTTTGCCAAAAAAAATCACAATTCGAAAAATCACACCTATGAAATCAAATTTCCCTTTGAAGTCCAGAATTATCGCCTTGCTTGCATTCCCGTTTCTCACTTTGGGAACTGCTCAGGCCCAGGTATTGGTGAGCAGTGAGCTCATCACGAGCTTGACTGCCAATGAGCTCACCATACCTTTTATACTCACCGTACAGTTTGATGTAGATTACTACAAGCTCACATATAATACGGTCGATGTAAACGGCGAGCCAACGGTGGCCTCAGGGGCTGTGGCAGTGCCACAAGGATCACAATGCGATATATTCCCCATGGCTGTATATTGCCACGGCACCGTCTTGCGCCAGCTCGATGTGCCTTCCGAAAACAACTTTGAATCTCAAATTCCCCAGCGCCTTGGAGGAATGGGGTACATCACAGCGGCACCCGATTACCTCGGCCTCGGGGTGAATGAAGGCTTCCATCCATACGTACACGCAGAATCGCAGGCTACCGCATCGATCGACATGTACTACGCAACGGTGGAGTTTATCGAATCGCTCGAAGGCACAAGTTTCAACGGTGAACTCGGCATCACCGGGTACTCTCAGGGCGGACACGCTGCCATGGCTACCCTGAAATATGCACAAGACAACGGCCTCATCGATGATATGGGCATTGTGGCGGGTGCACCTATGAGCGGACCTTACAACATGTCGGGGTCGCAGGCGGAAGTCATCCTCAGCAACGAACCCTACTCCAACCCGGGCTATGTTATCTACCTGCTGATGAGCTATGAAACCGCTTACGGAACCATTTACAACGACCTTGGCGACATCATTCAAAGTCCTTACAATGAGACGATGCTCGAATACTTTGACGGCGCCCAGAATGAATTTGATATGGGCACGCCAAACGGTATTTTGCCGAATCAAATTGATGAGTTTATGGTCGATACGGTTCTCATGAACATGATGGCCAATGATGATCACCCTGTTTGGCAAGCCTTACGCGACAATAATAACTACGACTGGCAACCGCAAATGCCCTTGCGTATGTTTTACTGCTCCGGTGATGAGCAGGTGCCTTTCGAAAACAGCATTGCGGCCCGCGACAGCATGATCGCCAATGGAGCGGAAGACGTGGATGCCCTCAACGTGGGAGCCGGCTTCAACCACGGTCAATGCGTATTGCCCGCTGTCCTTGCCACGCGTACTTTCTTTAACAATACCATTACACCCTGCGACCTCACCGTGAGTACGGAAGACCACCGCGGATTTGCAGAACTCAACGCATGGCCAAACCCGGCAGTGAATGAAGTCCGTTTTTCATTCAATGAGAACAGAGGTGTACTCACCCTCTTTGATGTTTACGGCAAGCGCGTTGCGGAACAAAATGTAAACACCAACGAAATTACCCTGGACATTTCCCGATACGCTTCGGGAGTGTACGTCGCCATTTTTCAAGGAGATGAATCCATGCAGCGAACCACGATTGTGGTCGAATAAATCATTTGTCATTTCAATACGAAAGCCGCTGACAATTGCAGTCAGCGGCTTTTTTTTGAATCAACTTTTCACATTAGCCCTTCACTCGAAACGGTGTCGGAGATATTGTTTCGAAACTTCAACTTTTAAACCTGAGTTCGATTATTATTCTGGAATTCAGATGTTCATAAACTACTGCTAGACAAGGCGCATTTTCAAAGCTTTAGCGGGCTAAAGCGAGAAAATGCAACGTAGGATAGCGGTTGTTTATGGACAAGTCGGGGGCATTGACACCTGTAAACAGCGATTTTCTTCCTAAAAATGATTCGAAATAGCCCGCTATTGCTTCATCATTTTTAGTTGAAACTCACTATTTACAGGCGTTCTGAATCCGAAGAAGAATCGAACTCAGGTTTTAACCTTCTCATACATCCGTTTCCAAATCGAAGGACCATCGTTGTCCTCTCCCGTTCCCATAACGTAGGCATAGGATTTAAGGCCGTCAATGTGGGCCATAATTTCCTTCACCACTGCGGCAAGGGGGATAAACAGCACCATGCCCACCACACCCCAGACAGCCGCTCCGATAAATAGGGTAATAAGGGTTACCAACGGATTCAGGCTCACATTTTTCCCGACGATATTAGGCGTAAGCAAATTGCTCTCAATGGTTTGAATAATGAGAAAGGCCGCAAGTACTGCCACGGGGTAGAACAGGGAGTCTTTGGTAACCAAAGCATAAACGATGGGAATGATCGATCCTAAAAGCGGCCCGACAAAGGGAATGATGTTGAGGACAGCTGCAAAAGCCGCAAAAAGGATGGCGTGCTCAATACCCAACGAAAACAGGGCGATACTATTCAGCACAAAGAGAATACAGATTACATAAAACATCCCGAGCACATATTGCTTCATTATTGTTTTGATTCGGGGTATCAGGTGGCGTATTCCCTCCTTGTATTCCTCTTGCTGCCCGTCTTTTTCTTCAATTTGTCCGTCGTTTCTGTTTTTGGTTCCGTCAAAAATCCTTAACAAAAAATTCCGCAATAAAGTGCGGTAAATGAGAATGAGCGCCACGTAAATAGGTACAACGACGGCAAAGGTAAATCCACTTGCAAAACCGGATAGACCTGCAAAAATCTCGGCCATGTTATCTTCCAGGAAAGTCAGGCCACCGCCGTTGGTAAACGAGTTGATCCCATCTTGCAACCCTTGCGGTAATTTCTCAATGAGCTCGCCGGCTTTTTTACCAAACTCATCCAGGTCCTTTGAAAAGCGCTTCACCTGGGTACCGAAGAGGGTGGCTACACCAGCCATCACTATCACAGCCGCGAGCAGGGAGGTGATTGCGGCAAGTGACCTGCCGAAGCCGATTCGCTCCAGCCACTCAGCAAGCGGCATTAGCAAAAAAGCCAGGAAAAACGCCACAACCAGAGGGACAATAACACTCTGCCCGACAATAAGTATGTAAAACAACAAGACGGCGAAGAGCAAGAAAACCGTCGCTCGTTGTAGGTTTTTAAAATTGAGGTGTTTCATAGAAGCATTGTGTATTGCGAATGTATAATTAATTCATGCAGCGAAGCAGAACTAACGGGAATTTGGAATTTCTAACAAGCCTCCGAATGCATATTTCCCGAAGGCCTCGGCAGAATGCTATCTTTGTGGTTCCAAATTATTAAAATGACTACAGAAGAAGCGATTCTGGCTGCCTGGGACGATAGAAGTCTCTTGGAACGAATGCCTTACCGCAATGCCATCGAAGAGGTAATTGAGGCTGTAGACAATGGGAAACTTCGTTGTGCAGAACCCGATGGCCAGGGCTGGAAGGTAAATGAGTGGGTCAAAAAGGCTGTTGTACTCTATTTCCCCATTCGAAAAATGGAAACGACAGAAGTGGGGCCTTTCGAATTTCACGACAAAATGAAGCTCAAATCCGGCTACCGCGAAAAATCGGTACGCGTAGTACCCCACGCCATTGCGCGCTACGGTGCCTTCATAGCCCCGGGCGTGGTAATGATGCCAAGCTACATCAACATAGGCGCCTACGTGGACGAGAACACCATGGTGGACACCTGGGCCACGGTGGGCAGCTGCGCTCAAATCGGCAAAAATGTGCACCTCAGCGGAGGTGTGGGAATCGGAGGTGTACTCGAGCCCCTTCAGGCCTCGCCCGTGATTGTGGAAGACGGCGCATTCATCGGCTCACGCTGCATTGTGGTAGAGGGTGTGCGTGTCCGCAAAGAAGCGGTGCTCGGCGCCAATGTGGTACTCACCAAGTCGACGCACATCATCGACGTTACCCAAAGTGAACCTGTGATTCACCGCGGCGAGGTGCCCGAGCGCTCCGTGGTAATTCCGGGCAGCTACACCAGGAAATTTGCAGCAGGCGAATACCAGGTGCCCTGCGCCCTGATCATCGGGAAGCGCAGCGAAAGCACGGATTTAAAAACTTCCCTAAACGAAGCCTTGCGCGAACACAGCGTGGCTGTTTGATTCATGAAGAAAATTCTCATCATACAAACGGCATTTATTGGTGATGTAATCCTTGCTACCCCACTGATCGAAAAGCTCAAGCGCTTTTATCCGAGCTCAAAGATTGATTTCCTGCTTAGAAAAGGCAACGAAGGTCTGCTCAGGGAGCACCCCAAAGTCAATGAAGTATTGATCTGGGACAAGCAAAAATCTAAGTACAATACCCTCGCTAAATTGGGTCGTATAGTGCGTCGAAACGACTACGACCTGCTGATCAACCTGCAGCGCTTTGCATCGTCGGGTCTATTGACCACCTCTTCAGGAGCAGCCGAGAAAATCGGGTTCAGCAAAAACCCATTCTCTTTCGCCTACACGCGCAAATTTCCGCATGTGATCGATCAGGAAATGCACGAAGTGCACCGCAACCTCAGCCTGATCGAGCACCTCACAGACCATCAGTTTCAAAAACCGGTGCTCTATCCCTCGGCAGCCGACTACCGAAAAATTGCTCAATACACACAATGGCCCTTCATCACCATATCGCCGGCATCAGTGTGGTTCACAAAACAATTTCCCGCCGAAAAGTGGGTAGAGCTCATCGACCAAATCAAACCCGATTGGAGGATCTACCTTCTCGGGGCTCCGGGCGATCTCGATGTGTGCGCTGCGATCAAAGAGAAGTCGGTGCATACAGGCGTGCACTTGCTCGCCGGCGAACTCAATTTCCTGCAATCGGCGGCGCTGATGGAATCGGCGAGAATGAACTATGCCAACGATTCGGCGCCGCTCCACATGGCCTCGGCGGTTAATGCACCTGTGACGGCAGTGTTCTGCAGCACGATTCCCGAATTCGGATTCGGACCATTAAGCGACGACTCCCGCGTGGTGCAAACCACCGAAGACCTCAAGTGCCGCCCTTGCGGCCTTCACGGCAAAAAGAGTTGTCCGCAGGGCCACTTCAAATGCGCGCACACCATCGACACTTCCCAAATGCTCCCCTCATGAAATCGGTCGATTCGAAAACCGCAACACAACTGCTGCGCGACGGCGAGGTGATCATCGCCGCACTCGACGATATGTTAGGGCTCATCTGCGATGCCCGCAACGACGAAGCTGTGGCCCTGCTGCGAAAATTGAAAAACCGCGGAGCCGATAAGGGTTTTTCCATCCTCATCGACAGCGATGCCCGCTTGAATAAATACGTCAGCGACATCCCTCCCATTGCCTGGGACATCATCGACACCGCGACCACTCCGCTCATTCTGATTTTGCCGAAAGGCAAGAACCTCTCACCTGCAGCGCTCGCCTCAGACGGCACCGTGGCCGTGCGCATGGTCTCAAACCGGGAAGAACAAAAACTCGTTCAAACCGCCAATTCGCCATTGGCCTGCACGGCTTTGCTCACCGATGAAGGAGTCCCCGCAGCTCGCTATGAAGATGCTGCACCTGCGGTTTTGGAGGCGGTTCAATATGTGCTATCTTTGCCGACCGCAAAACGGACCTACCCTCCTGAAAAGATCCCTGTCATCAAACTGGGAACAGACGGTGAGGTTGAGATCGTTCGCGAATAAGCTGCATTCATGCGTATAAAAGACCACAGCAAGGCGCTTGAGCTCCCTGTTTTTAAAATGTTGCACGAGGTAGTGACGGACTGCGGGGTCGAGGCATATGTGGTGGGCGGATTTGTGCGCGACACCCTCATGGGGCGCCCTTGCAAAGACCTCGACGTGGTCACTGTAGGCGACGGCATAGCGCTGGCCAAAGCGGTGGAAAAACGGGCAGATGGAAAGGGTGTAAAAGTCTTCAAAAACTTCGGTACCGCCATGGTGCGCCACGGTGAGTGGGAACTCGAGTTTGTGGGAGCCCGAAAGGAAAGCTATACCCGCGACTCGAGAAAACCCGTTGTGGAAGCCGGCACGCTAGAAGACGATCAATTGCGCCGGGATTTTACCATCAACGCCATGGCCATCGGGCTGGGCAAGGACAATTTTGGCCTTCTCCTCGACCCTTTCGACGGCGTTGCAGATCTCAAAAAGGGAATCATCCGCACACCGACCGATCCCCACGCTACCTTCAGCGATGATCCGCTACGCATGATGCGAGCAGCAAGGTTTGCCACGCAACTCAGGTTCAAAATCCACCCGTCGGCCCTCGATGCCATGAAGGAGATGCACGGCAGGCTGGAAATCGTTAGTGCAGAGCGCATCACCACCGAGCTCAACAAAATTATAGAAGCCGACGTGCCCTCAATCGGCTTTAAAGTCCTTTTTGACACAGGCTTGTTAAATGAATTTTTTCCGGAAATGGCCGACTTGCAGGGGGTGGACGAGCGCGATGGCGTGAGCCACAAAGACAATTTCTACCACACCCTCGAAGTGCTCGACAATGTGGCCCGCCAATCAGACGACCTATGGCTGCGGTGGGCGGCCATTCTGCATGACATCGCCAAGCCAGCCACCAAACGCTTTCACCCAAAGGCGGGGTGGACCTTCCACGGTCACGAAGACCGCGGTGCGCGCATGGTTCCCGAGATTTTTAAACGGCTCAAGCTGCCTTTGGACCACAAGATGAAATTCGTCCAAAAAATGGTGGCCCTCCACCTCAGGCCCATCGCCCTTACCAAAGAAGTGGCGACCGACTCAGCCCTGCGCAGGCTGCTATTCGACGCGGGCGACGATATCGATGCACTGATGATTCTCTGCAAAAGCGACATCACCTCAAAAAATGAGACCAGGGTGAAGCGCTACCTCGAGAATTACGAGAAGGTCAAAATCAAATTGGTAAAGGTCGAAGAGAAAGACCGCGTGCGAAACTGGCAACCCCCGATCAGCGGAGAACTCATCATGAAGACCTTCGACATCAAGCCTTCACGAGAAGTGGGCATCATTAAAAACAAGATTAAAGAGGCCATCCTCGACGGTGAAATCGGGAATGAATTCGAAGAGGCTTTCGAATTTATGTTGAAAGAGGGAAAGGGTTTGGGTTTGACACCCGCAGAGACCAGGAAGTGAAAGGGTGAAGGATGCCAATGTTTAAATTAGTCGGCGACCTCGACTCCACGCCAAAAAGCCACATAATTTTTGAATCCGTCGGCCATTTTTTTGGTTTCGGGGTAGTACCACGCAGCGTTTTCGTTTTTCTTTCCATCCACTGATATGTGGTAATATGACGCTGTTCCTTTCCAAGGGCACACGGTGTGGTGGTTGCTTTCGCTAAAATAGTCCTCCTTGATGGAATCGTGCGGAAAGTAATGGTTATTCTCAATGATGATTGTGTCGTCGCTCTCGGCGATTACTTGATTGTTCCAGACTGCTTTCATTGTGGTTTTTTTTCTGCTAAAGTGTCTACATAATAACCTCGCTTATCAAGGAAATGTTCCTGAACTGTAAATCCGGTATCCGTCAGTAATTTTTCAATTTGCGGGATGGAATACTTGCGGCTGATTTCGGTGTGGATGCACTCCCCTTTTGCGAAAGCGAATGACTTACCTAGTGCCTCGATGGAAATTTCCTGAGCATCCGTGCTCACGAGATAGCTGCGAGCGAATCCCGATTCGGGATTGTAGGTGGGGAAATGCTTGAACTTATCGAGATCGAAGTTGCCGCCCAGTTCGCGGTTGATGCGGCGCAACACATTCATGTTGAAAGATGCAGTAATTCCGGCTTCGTCGTTATAGGCACGAAGGATGACCTCAGGATCTTTTTTAAGGTCAAACCCGATCATTACCCGATCTCCGCTATTGAGCTTTTCATTGAGCACGTTGAGGAAGGACACGGTACGGTCTTCCGCAAAATTTCCAATACTCGACCCCAGGAAGAGCACGAGCTTGGTGCGGCCTGAGCGCTTTGAAATATTGTGCAAAGCAGTGAAGTATTCGGCGTGCTCGGGGATCACTTCGAGGTCGGGAAATTCCAAGGACAATTCAAACTTCAGGGCCTGAAGAACGTCGCCCGAAATATCGATGGGCAGGTAGCGGAAGTCGGCCTTCTCTTCTACCATACGTTTGATAAGTATCCGTGTTTTGAGGCCATCTCCGGCGCCAAATTCCACGAGGTCAAAACCGGTACCGTCGTGCTGAACAGCTTTTAATATATGTTTTCCCTGCTCGGAAAAAATCTCGTGCTCAGCGTCGGTGAGGTAATACTCAGGCATGTGCATGATGTCCTGAAAAAGCTTGTCGCCGCACGCATCATAAAAATACCTGGAGAGCAAATATTTGAACGGAGCCGAGAGGCCTTTGTCCACATCATCTTTAAATGTCATATCGATATCGCCGTTCTGATTCCGGTGAATTGCCATTGGTGCAAAGGTTGAAAAAAATTGCGGTACGAAGCGCGGCTGTGGCCCGGAAAGGTGGCCGGCGATGCCCCGCGGAGTACCATCTGGTTAACCATAAACTTACCGTTATACTCCCCGACTGCACCTTTGGGTTGCATATATCCCGGATAAGGAAGGTATGCACTTCCCGTCCACTCCCAGGATTGGCCCCATTGAAAACGCTCAGAAGCGGCCTCCCACTCTGCTTCGGTGGGCAGTCTGCGACCTGCAAAAGCAGCATAGGCCGATGCTTCGTAGAAGTTGACGTGCATCACGGGGCAATCCAAATTTACCTCAACCCGGCCCGATAATGTGTACCGCATCCAAACGCCATCTACTTTTTCCATGTAGAGCGGTGCTCGGGCACCCGAACTCGAAAGCCAATCCCAACCGTCGGCGTGCCAGTAGGTGTGGTCATCGTATCCGCCCGCTTCGATGAATTTGATATATTCACCGTATGTAACAGGGGCCGTAGCAATGGCATAAGGAGCCAAATACACTTTGTGGCGGCCATGCTCATTGTCGAAAAAGAAACCTTCATCTTTGTAGCCAATTTCGTAAATCCCCTCTTCCATGCGAATGTCGCTTTGGGCACTGACCAAACCCGGACGGTCTTCGCGTGCGTCAGGATCGTATACAGGATAGAGCGGATTGTGTCCGAGAATGTACTTGATGTCGCTGAAAAGTAGCTCCTGATGCTGCATTTCGTGTTGCAGACCTGTTTCAATAATATTGGAAATTTTTGCATCAGGTTCAACATCCGAGGACAAAAAGTCTTGCATGGCATTATCCACATGACTTCTGTACTGCTTCACTTCATCTATCGAAGGCCTGCTCAGGTTGCCTCGATCAGTGCGAAGCAATCGGTCGCCCAAAGCTTCGTAGTAGCTATTGAATATAAAGTTGTAATCGGGGTTAAATACGCGGTAACCCTCGGCATAGGGCAGCAAAACAAAGGTTTCGAAAAACCAGCTGGTATGTGCGAGGTGCCACTTGGGTGGGGAAACAAAAGCAGCCGGCTGAATCACGTAGTCTTCAGGCAGCAGCGGTTTGCAAATTTTCAGGGATTTTTTTCTAACAGAAATAAATTTCTCACTTACGGTCTCTGAAACCGCAACAGAATTTTTTGTTTGCGACATTCAATAGGATTTTACGGAGTGTAACCCTGTGCAAAAATATAAGTTCATCAACGAATTATGACTTTTTCAGTGTGGGTATCCAATCCGCCGGTGATCAAAGCAATATACACTCCCGGGGGAATATTGCGCTTGATTCGGAAAGTGTTGCTCCCCATGAAGGAATCAGCGTAATAGAGCCTACCTGTGATGTCGAAAAGCTCAAACTTGTAATGAGTGTCTCGCTTTAAGGATTCGCAATACCACGGCAGGCCGATGGTGTGCGGATTTGCATAAATACAGGTAATGTCAGGATCCGTCATTTCGGCGCTTCCCGATCTGTGTTGTGACCAGAAGTGCTTTTCATAACCGATTGGCTGCCAGGTCTCGGTTTCTCTATCCCATTCCCGGGTGACGAGTTGATTCAGATTTCCATCGTCATTATAAATGGCACTGGAACCGTAAAACGGTGTATTATATGTGGGTCCCACATCAGCAGAGTCGCTTTCATTCATTGGTTTGGAAAACATATCTGATTGCTGTCCATCACTGTTATAGGCCCATTCAGTAAAAATAGTGGGTATAAACCCGCCAAAATTGCTGTTCCAGGTGCTCTCCAATGCCTCAATGATTTTATCATCCTCATCGTACACGAAGGTTCTTTCAATTTCGTTGATCCACATGTTCAGGCTATCACTCCAGGTCTGCAGCCTTTCGGTCTTAGGAAGGTCACTATCTTCTTCATAGGTATAGAGCAATCTTTCTTCGGGAACCCAGTCTAAATCTGCACCTGACCAGCGCGATGTGATGTGGGTTTCAAGATTGTTTTCCTCTCCGTAAAATTTTTCGGAAAGGGAGCTTGCAGTCCAACGATCGACAGTCCATTCTTCTGTCAACACCTCCAATTCCTTACCTTCGTAGGTATAGTTATATGTAAGCTGTTCGTGTTTCTCCCACTCCTGTAGGTCCTCTGACCATACATTTATAAGTGTTTTCTCCAGGTCCTTTCCCGAGCGGTATGAAAATTCCAGTCGCTCGGATAAATACCATCGCTCACCATTAAAAATTGAGCGAACGAGCTCGGTTTCGGCTCCTTCAATGTCATAATAATGTAAGGTGCGTTCTGTAAGCAGCCACTCCTCTATGCTGTCCGCAATAAATGCCTCGTAAACATAACTTGAATCCCGCACAAACCGACTATTGAACTGGTTGGTAGATTCAAAGGGCCTGTAGTCATCTATATTAGAGATGCCTCCGGGAATTAATCCCGAGTTTAAACCGACTTTCTGAGCCGCAGCAGGCATGGCCACAAGCAGAAAAAGTGGCAACACCAGCAGGTATGTGAATTTGTCGTTCATCACTATTTCTTGAGACAAGATACTGTTTTTTCCCGAAACTGCGATTAGGGGAAAGCTACAGAGCAGCTTCTTTCAACAATGAAGACGCTCAAAAAGAACAATAGTTGGATGTCGGGTGCGCTTGAAAGTCGCGGTTTAAACTCCGATTGAATGAGACCCATCACTCCGCTGCGCTCTGTTCTGATTGGAGATAGATCTGTTTACTTATTAATTGCAAAGTCACAAACATGCGTCACTCGGAAGGAGATAGCGTAGCGAATGACTGAAGAGTCTCATATTTCTTGTAATCAAACTTCTGCTTGCACGCCTGCATTAGACTTTAAGAAAAAGGAGATCGCTCATACCCACATGTATGCCGCACAAGCACTCGCAAGGTCCCGCCCACTGGCCTTTACTCGGAGTTCTTCCTCATGCAGAGCCTTCGTCTGGATGACGTGAGTGATAAACTGTTTGCTAATTGGAATAAAAAATTCCAATCACGCGTCACTCAGAGTGTCCAAAATTTGTATTTACAGAAAGGAAATGACCTGTCTCCTGAAAATCAAATTCGAAAAAAGTATTGGTGCGGCTGCCGCCGCGTATTTTTTTCCACCTTATCTTGATATAAGGTGGAGCCAACATCAAGGCTGTACAAATATTTCTCGAAATTGCACGGTCTACTTCGCTATCTCAACCAAACCACGCCAAAAGGAAATCCGCGTGGCAAGCTTCGCAAACGCCGTTAGCGGATTTTTCGGAGAAAAATCCGACGGCTGAGCTTAAACATGGTTTCGATTACGCTTCGTTTGAGCGGCAATTTCTGAGAAATATTTGTAAGGCCGGGGGGGCGCACAACGACCATTTTTACGACATGCGAACATTACGAGAATTCTTCTCAACTTCCGCACGTTACCCTTGAATTCTTCTTCACCGGAGCCGACAGAGGCAACCGCGTGATAGAACCTCGCAAATCCCCGAAACGCCATAAGCCCAATCAAGGCTCCCCGATTGCCGTGGGCGGGTCGCGGAAGGAACAGCGATAGGGAGGATTTTATGACGAAACAATTGGATTTGAATTTGAAAAGGTCATCAACCGAAAGAAGCATCCCTTAATTCGGGTCATAAAATCATTCCCGGTTTGGCCGACGCGCCATCAATTAGGAGGAAAGCATTGCCGCCAAAATCGCCTTTCCTTTCGCTTGACTTTTGCGCTACTTTGTGTCAAGACAAAGTAGCAAGGAAAACTGTCGCGTCAGCGACACGAATCTAATCCCGTTATTGGTGTTGTCGAGAGTGGTCTCATTATAAATTCATTGGGATGTGAAATAACAATCCGTCATTGGTAGGAAGTAGCGTAGCGAATGACTGAAGAGTCTCCCCTTTCTTGTAATCAAACTTCTACTTACACGCCTGCATTGGACTCCAAGAAATAGGAGATTCTTCCTCAGGCAGAGCCTTCGTCTGGATGACGTGCAGGAGGAAATGTTTACTAATAGAAGTACAAAGTTACAACCACGCGCCACCCGGAAGGAGTCCGGGAAGCGCTTGCCTGCCGGAGGCATGGCAGCGGAGTGGCTGACCGAAGTGCCTGCCCGACCCGGGGCGGCTCTCTTTTTATTAATGAAGACGACACTCACCAATCACGGCGCATACTTTTCATGCGTATACTTCACTGCTTCGTAGGCAGACACAACTCCGGGATTTCGCACAAGTTTTTTCAGCTTCACCTCTTTTTCATCCACCATTATCATGGTGTCACCAACAGGTTGCGAAGTACGCATTAAGATTTTCTTCACGTCTTTGGCAGAGAGCTCGGGGTACATACCGCGGATAAGTGCGGCCACACCGCTCACCACAGGTGCCGCCATGCTCGTTCCCGAATTGGAAGCCGTCTCTCCCTCGGGTTTGAGGCTCAATATATCAACGCCTGGTGCTATTATGTCGACCTTCTTTTTTCCGTAATTGGAAAATTCAGCGAGCAACTCAGTGCCTTCCTTTGGTCCTGAAGCAGCCACGGTAATCCAGTTTTTCAGCGGCTTTCGCTTGCCGAGGGTACCGTCGGGATAGTTGCCTACGCGGTCGTTGTTCGAGCCGTCGTTGCCAGCAGCATGAATCAGAAGTACATCCTTCGACTCTGCATATTTGATGGCTTCGTACACCAGTTCTTCTTCCGGGCTGTAGGGTTTGCCGAAGCTCATATTAATTACTTTGGCCCCCATATCGACGGCATACCTGATGGCCGCCGCTACATCTTTATCGCGCTCATCACCGCCGGGCACAGCTCTGACGGGCAAAATGACAGCATTCGGTGCGATGCCGTCTATGCCGAAATCATTTCCGCGAACAGCGGCGATAATTCCCGCCACATGGGTACCGTGATCGGGATTTGCGGCCCACACCATGTTATTTCCATAGCCGAGCTTGCTGTCATCAACCACCTCGCGCGGCTCAAAATCGAAGTTGTAATGGTGGTTCAGGGCCATGTCAAAATATTCTGACCCTGCTTCCAACTGTTCTCGCAAGCCTTCGCGCTCAGCCATCAGCAAAAAATCAAAAACCTGACGCTCTCCTTCGTCGGCGGGTTCGTATTCCATGAGCATATTTACCGTTAGGTCGTCCCTGCCCAATTTTTCGCGGGCAAATGAATTCGCTCCGCTGTACATGGCCGCAAACTGAGAAAATTCGGAGAAGCTATTCTTGATCTCATCCACTTGTTCATCATACGCCTCCTTAAGCAGCGCGTACTTTTTAAAAGCTTTCTTCTCTTTTCCTTTAAAATCAGAAGCGGATTTGCCCTCAAAGCGCTCCTTGTCCTGACGGATGAGTCGGGTTATTTCCAGGGTCTCAAACTCGATATTCTCTCCTTCTGCATTGCCCAGGAAGTTCCAGCCGTGTACATCGTCAACATATAAATTGCCGTCGTTGTCGACTCCGTCTTCGGGGGTTTCATTTACATTTATGAAAACGCGTCCTTCAAAATCGGGATGGTAGATGTCGACCCCGTCGTCGATCACAGCGACCACCACAGGTTGGAGTTCTATTTTTCCTTCGAGGTATTTCAGGGCTTTATTCACAGATACTCCCCTCACCTTGTCGTCCTCAAAATCGAGGTTGTACCAATCGCCCTGTTGGGCAAAAACAACTGTAGAACCCACAGCGAAAAACGCTACGAACAAAATCGTTTTGCGCAAGCTATCCAAGCACCCTTCAATCATATCATTCATTATTTAAATGTGTTGTTTAAAAAAATCGAAACTCCTGCAGTCAAAAACCGGGCCCAAAGATAAGGCAACCAGCATTAGAAACGTTTGGATACCCCTATTCGCCCTCCGCTGATATTATTGCCACCGCCAAATTCGAGGTTGATTCCCCAATCAGTACTCCAGTAATAACGTCCGCCGATTTGCATGCCGAGATCCAATCCCGATACTCCGCCGTCGCCAATGTCAGCAGCAAAACCCAGATTCAGACCGGCGTAGAAATCCCAATCGCGCGGAATGCCGAGCAAGGTATTGAAGTGGTAATCGCCACGGCCACCAATCCTTAAATAGTTCAGATCTAAATCAACTCCAAATTCGGGACCCGCTGTGATATCGGGATGTACGCCGTAATCCACCCCGACGTATATAGGCCAGGATGATGAATAAAGCCCCACACCGAAGTTGACCTGCTTGCCGCCTTTGCCGATTGGGCTTTGAGCGACGCAGGAAGAATAAATCAGTAAGGCAAACAATAAAGTTAGGATGTGTTTCAAAGCAGTAGTTTTAGTTTTTCAGGCGTCAAAGGTAAACATTAAGCAGTTTGATTTATTTGATGGGGCGAGCTTGTGCTGCCTTGCAAAAAAGAAGAAGCCCGAGCGCATATACCAACAGAGTGGCTGCAGGACAACACTTTGGTATCAGCACCGAACTTGCTCTGTTTTTACTAAATTTAACGCCTGAATGCGATTGAATGTGAAAAAGAACCACCCCTCCATGAAAAACATTTCCCTTTTTGCGCTTTTTGTACTCTTAACGGTAATCACCGCCTCAGGGCAACACGCTTTTTTGGAGCAAACCCTGACTGACAAGCTCGCCGATGCCAATCACCGTGAGACGATCGCTGTGATGGCGCTGTTTGAAGATGCGGTGGACGTCGCAGCCCTGAAAGCATCATTTCACGATGAAGGTGTGCCGGTGAGTGATCGCCCGAGACTCGTGATGCGGGCCCTGAAGCAAAAAGCTGATCAAAAGCAGCGATCGGTTTTGGAATTTCTCGAAACGCAAGGAGTTAGCAAATCCGATATTTCGCGGTTTTGGATTTCCAACAGCATTGCCTTTTCGGCAAAAAAATCGGTGATTGAAGCCCTGGCAAACCGACGCGAAATCTCGCGCTTGATGCTGGATGCACCTATAGGATTGCTCATCGAGCCCGAACCCGGAGAAGCCGTGGGGGCCAAATCACAGGGGGGCAGTGAGCCCGGGCTTTCAGTAATCGGTCTGCCCGAGCTCTGGGCCATGGGCTACACCGGCAACGGCCGGATCGGCATGACCTTCGACACGGGCGTTTGGCCTGACCATCCCGCGCTTGCCGAGCGGTTTCTGCCCAACATGATGCCCCTGTCATCCACATGGTTTGCCTATGACAGCCATGTACCGGTCGACAAATCAAGCAGCCACGGCACCCACGTGAGCGGCACAATGGTGGGGCTGGATCCTGCAACGGCCGACACCATCGGCGGTGCATTCAAGGCCTACCTCATTGCCACCGATCCGGTGG
>JAIVHQ010000205.1 GCA_020200995.1 Flavobacteriales bacterium | reverse complement strand
GAAAATCATCACCGACGCGGTTGAAATCGAGAAGGAATTCGTGACCGATGCCCTTCCGGTAAGATTGATCGGTATGAACGCCGACATGATGACGCAGTACATCGAATTTGTGGCTGACCGCCTACTGGTGGAGCTCGGAAACGAGAAGGTGTACAACTCGACCAACCCATTCGACTTTATGGACATGATCAACCTTCAGGGGAAGACCAACTTCTTCGAGAAGCGCGTGGCCGAATACCAAAAGGCAGGTGTGAACGGCGCTGCCACCGGCGATAAAAACTTCACCGTAGATGCCGACTTTTAAGCATAAGTACCGAAATCTGCACATTCATTAATCCCAATCCAACCGCAATATGTCGTATGTAGTAAAGCGTGACGGCCGCAAAGAGCCTGTCAAGTTTGACAAAATCACCGCGCGCATCAAGAAACTCTGTTACGGGCTCAATCCCGCAGTAGACCCCATTGAAGTGGCCAAAAAAGTAATTAACGGAATCTTTGAAGGGGTAACCACTTCGGAGCTGGACAACCTTGCCGCAGAGGTGGCCGCCACCAATACCGTGAAGCACCCGGACTATGCCCTCCTCGCGAGCCGCATCGCCGTGAGCAATCTGCACAAGAACACGGAGAAATCCTTTTCGGAAACGATGAAATTACTCCACGAATATGTGGATCCGAAAACCAACGAGAACGCCGCGCTGATCGCCGATGATGTGATGGAAATCATCAACAATAATTCCGATACCATCGACTCGAGCATCGCCAAAGCCGCAGATGTCATCCTGCTTTCTGCTCACTATGAAGGAAGACAGCATCAGTGGCATTTACGACACGCTGAAAGGCTGTGCCCAGATTTCGCAAAGCGCAGGCGGCATCGGTTTGTCTATCCACGACATCCGCGCCAAAGGATCTTACATCCGCGGCACCAACGGAACCTCAAACGGTATCGTTCCGATGCTTCGCGTGTTCAACGACACTGCCCGCTACGTGGACCAAGGCGGCGGAAAGCGTAAAGGCTCTTTTGCCGTTTACATGGAGCCGTGGCACGCCGATGTGTTCGACTTTCTCGACCTGAAGAAAAACCACGGTAAAGAAGAGATGCGTGCGCGTGACTTGTTCTACGCCATGTGGACCCCCGACCTCTTTATGAAGCGCGTGGAGGAAAACACCACCTGGACCCTGATGTGTCCCAACGAATGCCCCGGACTTTCGGAAGCCTACGGTGCCGAGTTCGAAGCCCTCTACCTGAAATACGAAAAGGAAGGCCGCGGCCGCAAAACCATCAAGGCCCAAGAGCTTTGGTTTAAAATCCTCGAGTCGCAAATCGAGACCGGCACGCCCTACATGCTCTACAAGGACGCCGCCAACGAAAAATCGAACCAGAAGAATGTCGGCACCATCAAGTCGTCGAACCTCTGCACCGAAATCATGGAGTACACCGCGCCCGACGAAACGGCTGTGTGCAATCTGGCTTCCATTGCCCTCCCGAAATTTATCCGCGACGGTAAGTTCGACCACGACAAACTCTTTGAAGTGGCTTATCAGGTGACCCTGAACCTAAACCGCATCATTGACAACAATTTTTATCCGACCCCTGAAGCGCGCAAGAGCAACATGCGCCACCGCCCCATCGGCATTGGTGTGCAGGGATTGGCTGACGCTTTTGTACTCCTGCGCTACCCCTTCGAGAGCGAAGAGGCCCGCATATTGAACCGCGAAGTGTTTGAGACCATTTACTACGCCGCTTCTACTGCGAGCAAGGACCTTGCGAAGCAGGACGGCCCCTACGAAACGTTCGAAGGTTCGCCCATCAGCCAGGGCATATTCCAATTTGACATGTGGAATGTGAAGCCCTCCGACCGCTGGGAGTGGGATGTGCTCCGCGAAGAAATCAAAGAGCACGGCGTGCGCAATTCACTTTTGCTCGCACCGATGCCCACAGCCAGCACTGCGCAAATACTCGGCAACAACGAGTGCTTTGAGCCCTAC
>JAIVHQ010000075.1 GCA_020200995.1 Flavobacteriales bacterium | reverse complement strand
TGGATACTTGCATCAGTCAATTAAGGGAATGGGAGCAGCTCGGCGCCGATAGTACGATTTGAGGCTGTCCATAAAGACCGTTCTCATGTCTTCGGTCATGCCTTTGGCTGCTACATGACCAAATTTAAGATGTGGATTTGTTATTTATAAAATCGGTTGTACTACCATTACCGATGTAAAAACACGTAAAAATGCCACCCTCTATGGAGAGATTCCTCGTCATCCGGAAATTGAAAAATCTGCCATTGGCAAAACAGGTGAGCATTGCTACTCGGGGGCGAATGTTATTCTGCGACAGCAGTGAAAAAGACTTGCCACGCGGCCAAACAGGATTTGCTTCACAAAATTGATTTCAAGCGTAATTGTCGTATTTTTGAATCATGGCTTACCAACCGACATATGCAACGAGCATTTTTGAATCCTTAGGGGTTCTTTCAAGTTTCGGCATTTCCGAAACCATTTGGGAGAAGTACGAAAAGTTTGCTGTGGCCAAAATCGTGGAGTCCACTTTAAAACTCAGAGGTACTTTATACTACCTCAAGGACCTAAGCCCTAAACAGGCCTCGGCAGAATTGGGCTCCATCAGTCTGTTGGCCCCCGTACTGTCCAAACTGAGAAAAGCCATAGAGCCGATTGATGACACCGCTTTTCACGAATTCAAAACTGTCGCCCTCGACTTCTTTGACACCGTCGACTTTTTGCACGCGGGTCTCCGCGATATTGCTGATGTGAACAGCGCTTATGAGTTGTCAAAACCTGTTTTAGCAGCCGATTGGGACAGCGACGAAGACGAACATTGGAACGACTATTGAGCGCTATGAAATACAGACAGGGCGATATCATACTCATACCCTATCCGTTTACAGACCTGTCAAGCACAAAACAGAGGCCGGCTGTTGTGATCTCAAAAGACTCGATCAACAAGCAAAACTACATTGTTGCAGAAATCACTTCAGTGAACAGAGGTGATGAATTTTCGTTTCCCATTTCACCTTCAGACATCGACCGCGAATTAAAATACGACAGCGAAGTCAGAACCAATGAAGTTTTTACGGTAAATCAGAGTATTATCATAAAACGATTTGCCTCTTTCAACGGAGATACTTTGAAACGGCTGACAGAAGCTGTGAAGGACCATCTTTCGGTCAAATAATCGCGACATTACCTCGGCGACTTAACGCTAAAAGCAATACTCCTCCGGCCTCTTTTATCACTTCATCGTCTATGCAGCAGCCGATAAAGGCATCAAGGTTATCGAATTCTACTTTCCGATGTTACGTCCGACCTCCGTTTGAACTGTTGCATTTTTTGCAATAGTCGGTTCCTTGCTCAATTCTCTTGGTTTTTAATTAACACTTAAGTGCCACTTCACGATTACATTGGATTTACTGATTATCTGTATTTCGCTATTCGGTTTCAAGTCCATCGGCTGTAGGAACACTGCGCTGAATTGTCATCGATTTTGGATGAAACACACCCCTGAAATCCGCTTACATTTTAAATTAAAGTGCCTTCTGATTCCGTGTCCTGAAAATTGGGGTTTTCAGAAAGGAAATGATGGTTTAATTACTTCATCAGTTCTCGTGAAGCATGAGCTCATTGTTTACCATGTGCTTGCCCTGCTGAGATTACTCATTTCCATAACTACATTTCAAAGGTATTCGTGAGATTCTTCGGAGTTCTTCCTCCTTGCAGTCGGTAGGATGACATGTTGGGAGCTTGAGTTAACTTAATTTCAAAATCTTTCAAAGACCAGGGTCCTGTTTATGTCTTATAGCTCCGTAGGAGCGGTCCGCTTGTAGCCCGCGGTTGTAAATTGAGCGCAGCGAAATGCAACCGTGGGATACAAATGTGGAGTCCCCCGGTCTTGGCGGCATTTTTGCCTTTTCGCAAAAATGGTGACAAGACCTATATAGCTTCGAACGATGTGAAATTCAAAATAAAGTTGTCGAAATCGGAAAATCCATACCTGACTGCAAGGTTAATATCCGAAACACCTTGCCCCTGAAGCTGCTCTTCGATATTGAAAAAATCCCCTATATTTGAAATGTTTGCATCATAAATTCATTTTCACACACACCCTTTCTAATATGAGTCATACAAACTGCAATCTTATCAAAATGACCAAGCAGAAATAATAACCTGTTTCCACAAAAGTTTCAACCCATGAAAAAGTACCTCATCCTCCTGCCGAGTATTTTATTCACCGCCGCTTTTTTGGCTGTAAGACCCGTCTGGAATTCCATTGATGCGGCACCCGATGGGATCTTTTCGCTGATCTACGATTACAGCCACATCTTCGTAACCATTGGTATTTCCTGGTTTCTCATTTCACTGACAAGAACCCTGAAGACTGCTTATTTGGGCCGGTACGACATCGACAAGGAAGACAACCTCAAATCGAGAAAGGTCTACACCCGAACCAACCTCCTCGAAAAGGTCGTGGTCTTTATCATCATCACGTTCACCGTCGGTGCAGTGCTGCTCTCATTCGAAGGCATCCGAAAAGTGGGCATCGGAATTTTCGCTTCGGCGGGTGTGGCCGGCATCATCATCGGCTTGTCGGCGCAGAAAGTGGTGGGCTCCCTGCTGGCGGGTATTCAAATCGCCATCACCCAGCCCTTCCGAATCGACGATGCCGTGGTGGTGGAAAACGAATGGGGGTGGATCGAAGAGATCAACCTCACCTATGTGGTGGTGCGCATCTGGGACAAGCGGCGGCTGGTGCTTCCCACCACCTATTTTCTGGAAAAGCCATTTCAAAACTGGACGCGCACTTCTGCCGACATTGTAGGTTCCGTATTTATCCATACAGACTACACCGTTCCCTTTCAGGCACTACGGGAAGAGCTGTCGCGCATTTTGAAATCAACTGATTTGTGGGACGGCAAAGCGGAAGTGCTTCAGGTGACGGAAGCCAAAGAAACGTCGGTGGAAATACGCATCCTCGTCAGCGCCAAGAACTCCCCCACGGCCTGGGACCTTCGCGTGCTGGTGAGGGAAAAAATGATCGAATTCATTCAAAAAAATTATCCCGAAGGATTGCCGCGCACGCGTGTGATGCTCGAGAATCCGGGCGGCGGTCCGGACACAGTTCATGCGCCGATCCCGGCGAGTCAGCAGAAACTTTAACCTTACTGACGGGTTCTTTTTCAGTGCCGCAGAAAAATCTCCCCGCGACTCCAAAAGTCTCGCATATTACCGGTATTTTCAGGGCCGATAACGTTTAAACGCACCTTAAAAGAAGACAAAGCCCGATGACAAACCACCCAAACATCCTCGATTTAAATGAAGTAGACCTCTCCATGATCAACATCGTGGGAGGAAAAAACGCCTCCCTCGGAGAGATGATTCAAAAACTTTCGGAGCGGGACATTCGCGTGCCGGGCGGCTTTGTGATTACAGTGCACGCTTTCAATGCGTACATCGCCCACAACAATATTCGAGAAAAAATAGACAGACAACTTGAGGGCATCGATACTTCCGACATCATCACCCTGCGCAAAACGGGGTCGGCCATCCGCCGCCTTGTGGCCGACGGCAAATTTCCCGACGAACTGGCAAATGAAATTACCGAGCGATACCTCGCGCTTTCCGCCAAATACGAAAATGAAGCCACCGATGTGGCCGTGCGCTCTTCCGCCACTGCCGAAGACCTTCCGGACGCTTCTTTTGCAGGACAGCAAGAGACTTTTTTGAATGTTCGCGGCTCGCAGTCCCTGCTCAACTCGGTCAAAAGCTGCTTCGCTTCCCTGTACAACGACCGCGCAATCTCCTACCGCGCAGAGCGGGGTTTCGACCACGCGGCGGTTCAGCTTTCGGTGGGCGTTCAAAAAATGGTGCGCTCCGACATCGGCGCCTCGGGTGTGGCCTTTTCCATCGATACCGAGAGCGGGTTTCGGGATGCCATCATCATCAACGGTGCTTACGGACTCGGCGAACTCCTCGTGCAGGGCGAAATATCGCCCGACGAGTTTATCGTGTACAAACCCAAGCTTTCCAACCCCGCTTTCAGACCGATCATCGAAAAGAAAATGGGCCGAAAGCACCACAAAATGGTGTACGGCACCACCCTCACTGAACTTGTAAAGCGGGTGCCGGTGCAACAAAACCTCGCGAACCGTTTCTGCCTCGACGAGGATCAAATCATACTGCTGGCGCGCTGGGTCGCCGAAATCGAAGACTACTACACCGAAAAAAGAGGCATGCCGACGCCCATGGACGTGGAGTGGGCCCTCGACGGGCTCACCAAGCAGCTCTTTATCGTGCAGGCCCGCCCCGAAACGGTACATTCCCAAAAAGGCGAAGGCACGCTGATTGAGTACCACCTCGACGAGGAGCCCGAAGCTTCCCGACTCCTCATGGAGGGCATCGCCGTGGGCGACCGCATCGGCGCGGGGAAGGTGCACAAGCTCTTCACCCTCGACGGCCGCGACGGCAGCGGCGACGAAGCGGCATTTCGCGAAGGCTCGGTACTGGTTACCGAAATGACCGATCCGGACTGGGAGCCCCTGATGAAAAAAGCCTCCGCCATCGTTACCGACAAAGGAGGCCGCACATGCCATGCCGCCATCGTGGCCCGGGAAATGGGCATCCCGGCAATCGTAGGCACCGGCGATGCATCAGAGCGCCTGCAGGATGATGCCGAGATCACTGTATCGTGCGCTGAGGGCGAAACGGGAAAGGTGTACGCCGGGAAAATCGGATTTCGCGAGACGGAAACCACCCTCAAAGACCTGCCGAAAACGCGCATTCCCATCATGATGAATGTGGCCTCGCCCGACCTGGCCTTCAAATTTTCGCACATTCCCAACAGCGGCGTGGGGCTGGCACGGGAGGAGTTTATCATCAACAACTACATCAAGGTGCACCCCATGGCCCTGCTCAGGCACCGCGAGCTCGGCGACGAGGCGCTTTCGCAAAAAATTGAAAAAATCACCGCCGGCTTTGACTCGGAAAGTGACTTTTTCATCAAGAAACTCTCTTATGGAATCGGCAGGATCGCAGCGGCGTTTTACCCCAAAGACGTCATCGTGCGGTTTTCCGATTTCAAATCGAATGAATACATGAACCTGCTCGGCGGCAAATATTTCGAGCCCGAGGAGGAGAATCCCATGATCGGGTGGCGGGGTGCTTCGCGCTACTATTCGGATGCCTACAAAGAGGCTTTCGGGCTGGAGTGCAAGGCCATCAAGAAAGTGCGCGATGAGGCGGGGCTTGACAATGTGATCGTGATGATC